>NZ_JBSHAM010000048.1:0-70599 GCF_053611505.1 Amycolatopsis sp. NPDC054798
AAACGCATCGGCCACATCACCCAAGCAGCCCTCGTCCTCACCCACCACGAACACCACGGACGCTACTGAGAAAACCTCAATGTGGCATTGGGTGCGTGGGACGCACCGAACGCCACATTGGGTGCATCTGACGCACCCAATGCCACATTGGGGGCAGTCGTGCGGTGAAGGGGGGCGGGCCGTGAAGGGCCCCTTGAGGGAATCTAAGTCCGTGAAGGAGTCCCTCACGGACGGCGGCGCGTCGTGAGGGGGACCCTGAAGGAATCAGCGTCTGTGAGGGTTCCCTCACGGACGGGTCGAGGGGCTGGGAGTGCGGGCGAGGGGTCGGGAGTGCGGGCGGGGCGGCGCAGTACCGTCAATCTCCGTGGACACCGCTGAAACGCCTGGTCTGGTTCGTCTCGCCGACTTCACGACCCTCCGCCTCGGTGGACCGGTGCGCCGGTTCGTCACCGCGACTACCGCTGCCGACCTTGTCGCTGCGGTGCGCGATGCGGACGAGTCCGGAGAGCCGGTTCTTCTGCTTGGCGGCGGATCGAACCTCGTCGTCGGCGACGAAGGCTTCGCGGGCACCCTCGTGCGGATCGCCAGCACCGGCTGGACTCGCGACGGCGACATCGTCGACGTGGCTGCCGGGCAGGAGTGGGACGCGTTCGTCGCGGCGCTGGTCGGCAACGGTCTCGGCGGGCTCGAATGCCTCTCCGGCATCCCGGGTTCGGTCGGTGCGACGCCGATCCAGAACGTCGGCGCGTACGGCGGCGAGGTGGCTGAGTCGATCGTCTCCGTCGAGTTGTACGACCGGGCCGCCAAGGAGGTGCGCACGGTCAAGGCCGACGAACTCGGCTTCGCCTATCGCACCAGCGTTCTCAAGGGCACGGACCGTGGGGTTGTGCTGAGTGTGCGGTTCCGGATCGACCCGAGTGGGCAGTCCGCGCCTGTTCGGTACGCGGAGCTGGCGCGCACGCTGGGTGTCGAAATCGGCGCGAAAGTCCCCGTCGCGCAGGCGCGCGAAGCGGTGCTCGGGTTGCGGCGCGGCAAGGGCATGGTGCTCGACCCCGCCGATCACGACACCTGGAGCGCGGGCTCGTTCTTCACCAACCCGATCGTTCCCGAACAAGAAGCGTCCGCGGTGCTCACCAGGATCGCGGAGTCGACCGAGGGCAAGATCCCGCAGTACCCGGCCGACGGCGGGGTGAAGCTGTCCGCCGCGTGGCTCATCGAGCGGGCCGGTTTCGGCAAGGGTTACCCCGGGCCTGGCGGCCGGGTTTCGTTGTCCGCCAAGCACACTCTCGCGCTTACCAACCGTGGTGGGGCCAGTACCCAAGACCTGCTCGCGCTGGCCCGCGAGGTCCGCGACGGCGTCGAAGCCCGGTTCGGCGTGCGGCTGCGTCCCGAACCGCTGTTGATCAACTGTTCGCTCTGACGCGCACGGGGTAACCCGGGTGAGCCAGCCGACAGCAAACCGGCAGCAACCGGACAGCGGGGTGAAACGTCTTGCGGGCAGGAGAGGAATTTCCGGTTCGCAGGTAACGTCGAATCGCTCACCGGCGCTGATGTGCGTGGGAGATGCCGGTGCGGGGGACAAGTGGAGGTAAGACCGTGATCGAGCGCCGTACGGTGTTCAAGGCCGTTCTCGCGACCGGCGCGGCGGCGCTGGCCGCCGCGTGCTCGGGCGGAAGCAACGACGGCACCGCGGTGCCGCAGGGCGGAAGCGGCGACAACGGCGGCAAGCCGGTCGCCCCGGTGGCGAAGCTCACCGCGACCCCGGCCGTCGGGGCCAAGGACGTGAGCGTGCGCGAGCCGGTGGTGGTGAAGGTCACCGAAGGCAAGCTGACCGAGGTCAAGCTGACCAACGAGGGCGGCGACGAGATCAAGGGCGAAATCGCGCCCGACGGCCTGTCCTGGACCAGTTCCGAACCGCTCGGCTACGGCAAGACCTACAACTACGCGGCCAAGGCGACCGGCACCGACCAGCGGCCCGCTGAGCTGAAGGGGTCGTTCGCGACGCTCAGCCCGGCCAAGACCGTGCGGGCCACGCTGAACCCCGGCGACAACGCCGAGGTCGGTGTCGCGATGCCGATCAGCGTGAAGTTCAACGGGGCCGCTCCGAAGGACCGGGCCGCGGTCGAGAAGGCGCTGAAGGTCAAGACCAGCACGGACGTCCAGGGCTCGTGGGCCTGGCTGTCGGCGAACCAGGTGGACTGGCGGCCCAAGGAGTACTGGCCGGCCAACACGACCGTCGAGGTCGAGGCGAACCTGTACGGCATCGACCTCGGCGGGGGCGTCTACGTGAAATCGGACGTCAGCACCAAGTTCAAGATCGGCCGCAACCAGGTGGTCAAGATCCACACGCCGGACCATGTGATGAAGGTCTACCGCGGCGGTGCGGAGAGCGCGAGCTACCCGTGCTCCAACGGGCTCGACTCGGACGTCGAACGCAACACCCCGAACGGCACCTTCATCATCATGTCGAAGGAGCCGCACGCGGTGTTCGACAACGCCCGCTACGGCTACACCAACGTCAACAAGAAGTGGGCCTGCCGGTTCTCCAACCACGGCGAGTTCATCCACGAAAACCAGGACAACGCGGCCGCGATCGGCAAGACGAACAACTCGCACGGCTGCGTCAACCTGCTCGAGGCGGACGCCAAGAAGTTCTTCGACTCGGCGATGATCGGCGACCCGGTCGAGGTCACCGGCTCGAGGCTGGGCAGCCCGACCAACTCCGACGTCAAGGACTGGTTCTACGACTGGCCGACCTGGAAGTCACTCTCGGCCGCGAAGTGACCTAAGAACCGTCTGCTACGAAGTAGGACGTGAACACCGAAGTAACCGGGGCCGGCGGCGTGCGGATCGCACTGCGCGTCGAGGGCCTGGACAACGCGCGTCCGATCGTCTTCGTGCACGGCTGGGCCCAGTCCGCCGCGGCCTGGTCCGCTCAGCTGGCCGACCCGTCGCTGAGCGGGCGGTTCCGGCTCGTCGCGATGGACCTGCGCGGGCACGGCGGCTCCGACGTCCCCGCGGCCGGTTACGACGATCCGGCGCAGTGGGCGGGCGACCTCGCCGCGGTGCTCGACTTCGCCGGTCCGGACGCGATCGTCGTCGGCTGGTCCTACGGCGGGCTGGTGATCACGGATTACCTGCGCGAGCACGGCACCGCACGGCTCGGCGGCATTGTGCTGGTGGGTGCGATCACCGAGATCGGCCGCAAACGCGAGGGCGGCGCGACCGGGCCGATCATGCGGGCCGCGCTGCCCGCGGCGCTCTCGGACGACGCAGAGGTGGCCATTCCCGCGTTGGTCGAGTTCACCCGGGCCCAGACCAGCCCAAAGGTGCCTGGTGCGTACGCGCAGGCGATGCTCGGCAGTTCGCTTTCGGTGCCGCCCGCGGTGCGCGGCGCGCTGTTCCGGCGGGACATCGGCAGTGGTGAGGTGCTTGCCGCGGTCGACAAACCGACGCTCGTGGTGCACGGCTCGGCGGACGGCGTCGTGGATCCTTCGGCGGCAGAGTATTCGGCCGGGAAGATTCCGGGGGCAGTCCTGCGTTGGTTCGTTGAGGCCGGGCATCTGCCGTTCGTCGAGGAGCCGGAGGACTTCAACTCCGTGCTGCGGCGGTTCGCCGGGGACGCAGCCGAGTAGCAGGAGTGACCAGGTGACCCTCAAGGGATTCATCGCTGAGCCGCGCCGGATCGCGGTCTTGTCCGTGCACACCTCCCCGCTCGAGCAACCGGGCACCGGCGACGCCGGGGGGATGAACGTGTACGTCAGCCAGACCGCGCAGGAGATGGCGCGGCGCGGCATCGAGGTCGAGGTCTTCACCAGGGCGACCTCGTCGGAACAGCCGCCGCTGGCCGAACTGGCTCCCGGCGTCACCGTGCGGCACGTGCCCGCCGGGCCGTTCGAACCGCTGGCGCGCGACGAACTGCCCGCGCAGCTGTGCGCCTTCACCTCGGGCGTGCTGCGCGCGGAAGCGTTTCACGAGCCGGGCTACTACGACCTGATCCATTCGCACTACTGGCTGTCCGGTCAGGTCGGCTGGCTTGCCAGGGACCGCTGGGGCGTGCCGCTCGTGCACACCGCGCACACGCTGGCCAAGGTCAAGAACGCACTGCTCGCCGAAGGCGACAAGCCGGAGCCGCGGACGCGCGTGATGGGCGAGGAGCAGGTGGTCGCCGAGGCGGATTGTCTCGTCGCGAACACCCAGGTCGAAGCCCGGCAGCTGGTCGATCTCTACGGGGCTGCCGCGTCCGCGGTGCACGCTGTGCCGCCGGGGGTCGACCTCGAACGGTTCACGCCCGGTTCGCAGCTGGACGCGCGGCGCGAGCTGAACCTGTCCCCGGACGCTGTCGTGCTTGCCTTTGCCGGACGGATCCAGCCGCTCAAGGCACCGGACGTCTTGCTGCACGCGGCGGCGGAAATGTTGCAGCGGCGGCCGGAATTAGCGTCGCGGCTGGTGGTTTTGGTGGTCGGCGGACCGTCCGGGACCGGGTTGGAACAGCCGCAGGCGTTGCGCGAACTGGCGGTGTCGCTGGGCATCGCCGAACAGGTGCGCTTCCTTCCGCCGCAGACCGGGCTGAAGCTGCGCACGGTGTTCCGCGCGGCCGATGTCGTCGCGGTGCCGAGCTACAACGAATCCTTCGGTTTGGTCGCGCTCGAAGCGCAGGCGTGCGGTACGCCGGTGGTGGCGGCCGAGGTCGGCGGGCTGCCGGTCGCGGTGCCGCACGGGGTGTCCGGGCTGCTGGTTCCGTCGCACGGCGCGGCGGAATGGGCCGACGCCCTTGCCGCGGTGGCGCTGCGGCCGGACCGGCGCGCCGAACTCGCGGCCAACGCGGTACAGCACGCGCAGCGGTTTTCCTGGCGGCGCACCACTGATTCCTTGCTGGACATCTATGCTCAAGCGACCAGAGCGTTCCGGCAGGCGCTGGAACTGCGGGCGGAGGTGGCAGTGTGAGCCTTGACGCGACTATCAAGTCCACTTTGGACTCAAGTGGGCTCAAGTACGACCGTCGCGGCGAAGGCCGTTATTTCGTGACGTTGCCGGGAACCAAGAAGCTGCAGACCAACTGCTGGCTCGTGGACGGCGACCACGCGTTCTCGGTGGAGGCGTTCGTCTGCCGCCGTCCGGACGAGCGGCACGAGGACGTGTACCGATTCCTGTTGCAGCGCAACGCCCGGCTCTACGGCGTGCACTACACAGTGGACAGTCTTGGCGACATCTACCTGGTCGGCCGCTTCGGCAAGGAGACGGTGACCGAGGCCGAACTGGACAAGATCCTCGGCCAGGTGCTCGAGGCCGCCGACGGCGATTTCAACATCCTGCTGGAAATCGGGTTCGCGACGTCGATCAAGCGCGAATGGGACTGGCGGGTCTCGCGCGGCGAATCGCTGGCGAACCTCCAGGCGTTCAAGCACCTCGCGGAGCCGGCCGGCGGCCACGAACCGGGGTTGACCGAGTCGTAACCGATTCCGTGCAACGGGTCCGCCCCGCCGCTTCGTCTCACCGCCAACGACTGGAGGGAGACGGGGATGCGGACCCGATGGAGATGCGTGCTCGCGGGTGCCGCGCTGGTGCTGCTGGCCGGATGCAGCGGCAACAGCGCGGACTCGGCGAGGTCGGCGGTCGCGCCCGCGCAGCAGGAGGGGGCAGCGCCGAGGCAGGGCAACGCGCAAGCGTCAGTGCCCGAGCCGGGCGCGACTGATCGCAAGCTGGCGCGCAGCGCGCGGCTGGAGCTGACCACGCCGAAGACCGATGACGTCGTGTCGCGCGCCAAGGCGATCGCGACCGGTGCGGGCGGCTATCCCGGGCAGGAGAGCGCGACGGACGATTCCGCGTCGCTGACCTTGTCGGTGCCCGCGGACAAACTCGACGGCGTGCTCGACCAGCTCGGCGGGCTCGGCCAGGTGAAGCGGCGGGAAATCAGCGCACAGGACGTCACCGCGCAGGTGGTCGACGTGGACGCGCGGCTGGCCACCCAGCGGGCGAGCGTCGAGCGGATCCGCGCGCTGCTGGCGAAGGCGCAGTCGGTGTCCGAGATCGCGTCCGTCGAAAGCGAGCTGACCAGCAGGCAGGCCACGCTGGAGTCGCTGGAGCGGCAGCAGGCGTCGCTGGCCGGCCGGGTCGCGATGGCGACCGTGTCGCTGTCGGTGACGAAGCAGGAGGCCGCGGCGGCGGAAACCGGCGGTTTCCTCGCCGGGCTGTCCGGGGGCTGGGACGCCTTCGTCACCTTCTGCGGCGGGCTCGTGCGGGTGCTCGGCGCGCTGCTGCCGTTCGCGATCGCGTTCGGGATCCCGGCGGGCGCGGTCTTCTGGTGGCTGCGGCGGCGGCGCAAAACGGCCAGGCCAGCGGAGTGAGGGGCTGGCGGAACGGCTCGAGGGAGGGGGGAGTCGCGATCTCGAGCCGTCCCGCTGCAGGTCCCGCCTGCTGGACCCGGTGACGAGGGGGATGCCAACGGGGCCGGCGGGCCGCGGCTCGGCAGGGGGGAGACGAGCCGCGGTCACTGCCCGTGATCAGCCGGGAGTGCGTGGAATCCGGCTGAGCGGGACATGCCCAACCTGTCAGATGTCGACCAGTAATCACAAGACTACTGGTTACCCCATTCGAGTGAAATTTGCTGACGGGGATAACAGTGTGCAGCACCTTGCACTCTTTGGCCGGGTTGTCGGCAACCCGGCTGCGGGTCGGGTGAAACTGTTACTCCCGGGTAACGCACTCTGGGTAGAGGGGTGGACGCACTACTGGCAGCGCTGGCGCGTTCTGGCAGGCTGATGGCCATGGCCGAACTTGGGACCCTGGTGCTGCTGCGGCACGGACAGAGCACGTGGAACGCGGAAAACCTGTTCACCGGCTGGGTGGACGTGCCCCTTTCGGAGACCGGCGAGCGCGAAGCCCGCCAGGGCGGGCAGCTGCTCGCCGAGTCGGGGCTGCTGCCGGACGTGGTGCACACGTCGCTGCTGCGCCGCGCGATCAGCACGGCGAACATCGCCCTCGACGCCGCCGACCGGCACTGGATCCCGGTCAAGCGCGACTGGCGGCTCAACGAGCGGCACTACGGCGCGCTGCAGGGCAAGAACAAGAAGCAGACGCTCGACGAGTTCGGCGAGGAGCAGTTCATGCTCTGGCGCCGTTCGTACGACACGCCGCCTCCGGCCATCGACCCCAAGGACGAGTTCAGCCAGTCCGGCGACGCGCGCTACGCCGACCTCGGCGACCAGGCCCCGCTCACGGAATGTCTGAAGGACGTCGTGGCCCGGCTGCTGCCGTACTGGGAGTCGGCGATCGTCCCCGACCTGCGGGCCGGCCGCACGGTGCTCGTGGCCGCGCACGGCAACTCGCTGCGCGCGCTGGTCAAGCACCTCGACGGGATCTCCGACGACGCCATCGCCGCGCTGAACATCCCGACCGGCATCCCTCTGCGCTACGACCTGACCGCCGACCTCAAGCCGGTCAAGGCGGGCGGCGAATACCTGGACCCGGAGGCGGCGAAGGAAGCCGCCGCCGCGGTGGCGAACCAGGGCCGCTGAGCCCTCCGCTGCTGGCTCGGCTCGTGAGTGTTTGCGCCGGTTCTAACCGGCACAAACACTCACGACGTGGCGGCGCGAGGGGGCAGTGGTTGGGTTGTCGTGAGTGGCGGCGCCGGTTCTAACCGGCATCGCCGCTCACGACCCCCCAGCGGTAATCGCCTTCATCCCGGACACCTTCCATTCGGTGCCCTGCCGGACGAGGTCGAGGTGCACCGGCAGCCGGTTTTCGCCCGGGTTCTGGCCGCCGCTCGTCGTCAGCAGCGCGGCCAGCAGCGCCGAAGCGCGGGTGCCGTCCGGGCTGATTTCGGTCAGCGCGGCGGTCGACTCCGGGCCGTACGTCGACTTCTTCCCGGTCTTGCGGATGCTGTCCACGGTCTCCTGGCGGCTCGACTTGAACTGCGACAGCAGCGGCTCGGCGGCCACGTTCTCCCAGGCCGCGTAGTTCCCGTCGATGTTCTGCGGGTCGACGGTCATCAGGACCCCGCCGTCCCGGCGAGCCGCCTCGACGGCGGAATCCCTAGTCGCGGCAAGGCCTTTCGCCGGGGCGGAGGCCGACGTCAGCGGACCGCGCGGGTCGAAGTTCAGGTCCTGCAGCTGCCAATGCCCGTTCGCCCGGACCGCGGTGACCAGCATCAGCGCGCCCGCCTGATTCGTCGCTCCGTCGGGGCGTTTGCTGTGCTGCGTGGCCGCGATCAGCATCCGAGCGTGGTCCGGGGTCAGCTCGGCCAGCCCGGTTTCCATCACCTGCGTCTGCGTGGTCACCGACTCGGTCCGGACCTCGGCGAACGTCTTGTCGAACTGCTCGCGGGCCGCGCCGGTGAGGTACTCCTGCTCGGTTTTCGCGACCTCGTCCGGTTTCGCGGTGTCGTAGCTGAACGCGGTCTCCACGGCCTTTTTGACGCCGGACACCGCGTCGCTGGTCGCTTTGGCGTCCACATAGGCCACGTTCGCGGGTGCGGGCGGCGGCGCGGGCGGAGCGGGCTGTCCGGACACAGCTCCGCTGCAACCGGCGGTGAGCAAGGCCGCGGCGAGAACAGCGCGCCTCACAGCAGGCCCGCCTCCCGCGCGAGAGCACCCGCTTGGAACCGCGACGTCGCACCCAGTACATCCATCAATTCGGCCACCCGCCGACGGTACGTCCGCAGCCCGACGCCCATCGCCCGGGCCGCCTTTTCGTCCGTGGAGCCGGAAGACAGCAGGTCCAGCAGCTGCGGCGTGTACTGCCGCAGTTCGGCGAACCGCGCCTCGTACGCCTCCAGCGCGGTCGACGAGCGCCAGGCGGCCTCGTACAGCGACGAGATGCCGCGCACCAGGTCCGGTTTGGTCACGACGCTGTAGCCGGGACCGGCGGCGAGGATGGCGATGCGGCCGTCGAGCAGGATCGTCTCGTTGATCTCGTGGTCGCTGATCCGGATTTCCGCGCCGAGCCGGTGCAGCGTCCGCAGGTGCTCGGAGCTGTCCGGGTCGAGCAGCACGCGCGAGAGGTAGAGCTTGCGGACCCGCAGCTTCCGCCGTTTCGGCAGCTCCTGCGCGAATTTCTGCATCGCCGACCAGGTGCGCGGGTCGTTCGCGGCGCAGGCGAATTCGTCCGCGCCGGCGAGCAGGTGCCCGGCGCGTTCGACCAGTTCGTACTCGTCGCGCACGTTCGCGACGTCCTCGGCTCGGGGCACGTCGTCCAGTGTTCCCGCGGTGGCAGCTTGCTGCCAAACCCGCCGCCGGGACCGGCTGGAAAGCACGCTGAGGACATGACCGGAACGACCCTTCCCGCCGCTGCCGCGGGCACCTGGCAGCTCGGCTCCCGCACCGTCAACCGGCTCGGCTTCGGCTCGATGCGGCTCGGCGGTTCGCTCGACCCGGCCGCGCCGATCGACGCCGGCCGCGCGATTTCGGTGCTGCGCCGGGCCGTTGAGCTGGGGGTGAACCACTTCGACACCGCGGCGTTCTACTTCGGAGCCGCCTGGTCGGCCAACGCCTTGATCAAGACCGCGCTCGCGCCGTACGGCGACGATCTCGTGCTGACCACGAAGGTCGGCCCGTCGCGCGACGAATCCGGCCAGTTCCGGCCGTTCGCCCGCCCCGGCGAACTGCGCGGCCAGGTCGAGCAGAATCTGCGCGAACTCGGCCGCGACCGCCTCGACGTCGTCAACCTGCGCATCGGCACCGGTCTCGACCGCGGCACCGGCTCGCTCGCCGAGCACTTCGGCGCACTGGCCGAGCTGCGCACCGAAGGGCTGATCGGCGAGCTGGGGATTTCCAACGTCGGCGTCGAACACCTCGCCGAGGCGCAGGCGATCGCGCCGGTGGTGTGCGTGCAGAACCAGTACGGCCTCTCCGCCCGCCGCGAGGACGACGAATTGCTGCGGCTGTGCGGCGAGCAGGGCGTCGCGTTCGTGCCCTTTTTCGCCGTCGCGAGTGGACAGTCCGACGAGCGGGTCGCCGAGGTCGCGCGCCGCCATGACGTTTCGGACGCTCAGGTGCGGCTGGCGTGGACTCTCGCGCAGGGTCCGCACGTGCTGGCGATCCCGGGCACGAGTGACCCGGCGCACCTGGAGCAGAACGTCGCCGCGGCGGCGCTCAAGCTGACCGATACGGACCTCAAGACCCTCGACGGACACTGAATCCGCAGCGTGTCGTTTTGGCCGGAACATCTCGATCGGGTGAACGGGGCCTGACCCCGAGGCGAATATGTCCCCCTCAGGTGTCACTCGCCTCACGACAGGGCTTCCAGGACTAGGCCGGAAGGCTACCGGGATGCTTACGATTCCCCCGTGACCACGCCTGTTGTCCTGCTGACGGCCATCGGCGCTCTTGTCGTCGGCGCGGTCGCCGGTTTCCTCGCGGCCCGGGTGCGAGCCCGGCGCGAGGCGGCCCGGCCCACCGGCCCGACCGTCGCGGAGCTCCTCGAACGGCTGATCCGCTCTTCCAACAACGGCGTCATCGTGCTCAACCGGTTCGGCGACCTCGTGCTGCACAACCCGCGGGCGTACGAACTCGGCCTGGTGCGCGTCAACCAGGCCGATCCGCGGGCGCGCAAGGCCGCCGAGCAGGTGGTCGAGACCGACGAGCCGATGGAGGTCGACCTCTCGCCGCTGGAGAACCGCGGCCGCCGCCAGCCCGAGGCGGTGCTCGGGGAGGTCCGGCCGCTCGGCGACGGGTTCACCGTCGTCGAGGCCGTCGACCACTCCGAGGCGATCCGGCTGGAGGCGGTCCGCCGCGACTTCGTCGCCAACGTCAGCCACGAGCTGAAGACCCCGGTCGGCGCGATCGCGCTGCTCACCGAGGCCGTGCTGGACGCCGCCGAGGACGTCGAGGAGGTCCGCCGCTTCGGCGGCAAGATCCTGCGCGAATCCACCCGGCTCGGCCAGCTCGTCACCGAGCTGATCGCGCTGTCCCGCCTCCAGGGAGCCGAACGGCTGCCCGACCTGAACGTGGTCGAGGTCGACGCCGTCGTGCGCGAGGCGCTCGGGCGCACCACGCTGTCCGCGGAATCCGCCGACATCACCATCACCACCGACGCGGCGAGCGGCCTGCTCATCGAGGGCGACCGGACGCTGCTGGTCACCGCGCTGTCGAACCTGCTGGAGAACGCTGTCGCGTACTCGTCGGCGGGCAGCCCGGTGTCGATCTCGCGGCGGCTCGCCGACGGCATGGTCGAGATCGCGGTGACCGACCGCGGCATCGGCATCGCCGAGGACGAACAGCAGCGCGTGTTCGAGCGCTTCTACCGCGCGGACAAGGCGCGTTCGCGCGCCACCGGCGGCACCGGCCTCGGACTGGCGATCGTGAAACACGTCGCGGCCAACCACGGCGGTTCGGTCGGCCTGTGGAGCCGTCCCGGCACCGGGTCGACGTTCACCCTGCGCATCCCCGCGCACGTGCGCACCGAACCCGCTGACACCGCACGCAAGGCCGCTCCCGCGCGGCCGGACAAGACCCCCGAGCGGACACCCCGGCTCGTGGCAACCGGGCAGGAAGTCTCCAGCCCAGACCATGGAGGAAACCTGTGACGAGGGTTCTCATAGTCGAGGACGAAGAGTCCTTCGCCGACCCGCTCGCTTTCTTGCTGCGCAAGGAAGGCTTCACCGCCGCGGTGGCGGTTACCGGCCAGCAGGCGCTCGAGGAGTTCGACCGCAACGGCGCCGACATCGTGCTGCTCGACCTGATGCTGCCCGGAATGAGCGGCACCGACGTCTGCAAGCAGCTGCGGCAGCGCTCCGCGGTGCCGGTGATCATGGTGACCGCGCGCGACAGCGAGATCGACAAGGTCGTCGGGCTGGAACTCGGCGCCGACGACTACGTGACCAAGCCGTACTCCGCGCGCGAGCTGATCGCGCGGGTGCGCGCGGTGCTGCGCCGCGGCGGAGAACCGGGCAGCGACGGCGAACTCGCGCCGCTGGTGCTGTCGGCCGGACCGGTGCGAATGGACGTCGAACGGCACGTGGTGACCGTGGACGGCGGCGAGGTTTCGTTGCCGCTCAAGGAATTCGACCTCCTGGAGTACCTGCTGCGCAACGTCGGCCGGGTGCTCACCCGCGGCCAGCTGATCGACCGGGTGTGGGGCGCGGACTACGTCGGCGACACGAAGACGCTGGACGTCCACGTGAAGCGGCTTCGTTCGAAGATCGAACCCGACCCGGGTTCGCCGCGGCACCTGGTGACCGTGCGCGGGCTCGGCTACAAGTTCGAAACCTGAGCGGTCTCCCCGGCGGATTGAGGGGTCCGCCGGGTTGTCGGGGCACCGATCCGTGAAGGGCTCCTTGAGGGAATCAGATTCCCTCAAGGAGCCCTTCACGGCTTTTGTCCGGGTTTCAGCGCATACCGTGCCGGATCGCGCACGCTGAGTTGATGTAGATCCGAGTGGAGTTGGTTACAGTTTCGAGACCTGGCACTGGGACCGGTACGCTGAATCCTCGTGCGCCTAGGGGTACTCGACGTCGGTTCCAACACCGTCCACTTGCTCGTGGTCGACGCCCACCGTGGCGCCCACCCGACCCCGATGCACTCCGAAAAAACGATGCTGCGGCTGGCCGAACAGCTCACCGCGTCCGGTGAACTGAGCCGCCCGGGCGAGGACGGCCTGGTCCGGGCGGTCGAATCGGCCAAGGCCGCGGCCGCGCGGCTCGGTTGCGAGGACGTCATGGCGTTCGCGACGTCCGCGGTGCGCGAGGCGAAGAACTCGGCGAAGGTGCTGGCCAGGGTGACCGCCGAGACCGGCGTCAACCTGCGCGTGCTGTCCGGCGAGGACGAGGCGCGGCTCACCTTTCTCGCGGTGCGCCGCTGGTACGGCTGGTCGGCGGGGAAACTGCTGGTGCTGGACATCGGCGGCGGTTCGTTCGAGGTCGCGATGGGCCGGGACGAGGAGCCCGAACTCGCCGAGTCGCTCCCGCTCGGAGCCGGCCGCACCACCCGCACCCGCTTCCGCCACGATCCGCCCACCCGCTCCGAGGTCGTCGCGACCTCCGCCTGGCTCGAGGACCAGCTCGCCGGGCTCGCGAAAAAGGTCGCCGGGCAGGGATTGCCGGACCGGGTCGTGGCCACCTCCAAGACGTTCCGCTCGCTCGCCCGGCTGACCGGGGCGGCCCCCTCGGCGGCGGGTCCCCGAGTGCGCCGTACGCTCACTGACACTGCCCTTCGCCAGCTCATCGCCTTCATTTCGCGGATGACCGCCGCGGATCTGGCCCAGCTGGAAGGCGTCAGCGGGAGCCGGTCGCACCAGCTCGTGGCGGGTGCGCTGGTGGCGCAGGCCGCGATGCGGGCGCTCTCCCTGACCGAACTGGAGATTTGCCCCTGGGCGCTGCGAGAGGGTGTCATCCTGCGGCGGTTGGACCACGCCAACGGGTCGGACGAAACTGGAACCGCGATCTCCGGCGTTTCGGCGAGCGGGGAGGACCGGTGACAGCAGCGGACTGGACTTGGCCGACGAAGACCAGGCACGGTGAAGAGGTGACGGACATGCACTGCACGGTGTCGATTGCGCGCGGCTCCGGAGGCAGGTGTGCCCGAGTGACCACAACCAACCCCGAGCGCGCTTTGGACAGCACGGTATGACGGACCAGACCGGCGGCGACCAGCCCCAGAAGACCGTGGCCGAACTGCTCGCCCAGCACGGGCAGCAGGTCGACGGCGCACGGCGACGCAGGCGCAGGGCGGCCGATGACGAGGACGAGGCCGCCCCGCGGCGCTCGGGCCTCACCGACACCGGACCGCAGGCGATCATCGACCGGGTGGCCGCCGAGGGCGGAACCCCGCCGCCCCCTTCGCGTCCCCCGGGCGGCGGCCGCCGCCGTCCGGACGCGGCCCCGCGTCCCGCTCCGCAGGAGCCGGGCCCGTACCCGCGTCCCGGACAGCAGCCTTCGGGGCAGTACCCCGCTCCGCAGGAAGCCGGGCCGCCGCCGATGAACGGCCAGCCCTCCGGGCAGTACCCGGCTCCGCAGGCGAACGGCCAGCAGGACTCGGCTTACGTGCGTCCCCCGGCTCCGCCGCAGGAGTCCGGGCAGTACCCGCGTCCGGCCAACGGCCAGCAGGACTCGGCCTACGTGCGCCCGCCCGCGCCGCCGCAGGAGTCGGGCCAGTTCGCCCGTCCCGCGCCGCCCGCGGCCGGTCCGCAGGGCACCGGCTACCTGCGTCCCGCCGCGCCGCAGGACTCCGGTTACGTGCGTCCGCCCGCGCCGCCGCAGGAATCCGGGCAGATGCCGGTGCCGCCGCGCGCCCGCCCGCCGCGTCCGCCCGCCGCCGACGAGGAGACCCGCGGCGCAGTGCCGCCGGTCCGCCGTCGTCCGGCCCCGCAGACCCCGCCGCCGCCTCCGCCTGCGCCTGACGGCGGCCTGGCCGCCCGGCTCGACGGCCTCGACGGCGACACCCCGGAACCGCCCGCGACGCCGATGGCGAGCGGCGCGTTCCCGGCTCCCGGCGCTCCGGCAGCTCCCAACCGGCCGCGGCGGGCTCCGGCTCGTCGCCCGGCTCCGAAGCAGGAACCGCACACCGAGCAGTTCGACGCGATCGACGGCCCGCCCGCCGAGGGCGTCGTCGCCGAGGACGCGCCGCCCGCGGGTCTCTCCGGCTGGCGGCAGCGCCGGCAGGCAGAGCAGCTGGAGGACACCGAGGTCGGCATGATGCCGGCCGTGCCGCCCGCTGGCGCGGAGCCGGAACCGGCCGAGGGATACGCCGAGGACGACTACGTCGACGACGGCTACGAGGACGAGTACCCGCCCGCCGCCGCGGATTACGACGCGGGCCCGCCGACCCAGGGCTACCCGGCTCCGATGCCGTTCGCGCCCGGCGGCAAGGACCCGGTCGACGACGAACTGGCCGAGTACGAGCGCGAGTTCGCCGAGCCGTCGGGCTACCCCGAGGGCCAGCCGGACTTCGAGGGCGACGACAGCTACGGGTACGAGCAGGCCGAGGGCTACGAGCACGCCGACGGCTACGTCGAAGGCGACGAGTACGACGACTACCCCGAGGAAGCCGTCGCCGAGGACGTGCCGGAGGCCGAAGCCGAGCCGGAACCCGCGGTGTCCGCGGGCAAGCAGTGGCTGACGCTCGCCGGACAGCTGGCGCTGGGCGTCGTCGGCGGGGCCGCGGTGTGGCTCGGCTTCAACTGGCTGTGGGTCAACCTCGCGCCCGCCGCGCTCGTGGGCGCGTTGCTGGTGATCGTCGCGCTGGTGTGGATCGTGCGGAAGATCCGCCGCGCCGAGGATCTGCAGACGACGCTGCTGGCGATTCTCGTCGGGCTGGTGGTGACGGTGTCGCCCGCGGCGCTGTTGCTGGTGGCCAAGTAGCCCGCCGCCAAGGACCCTGGGGCAGGATGGGCGCGTGAGTGAGAGCGCGCCCGTCCCCGTGGGTCTGAGCACTGCCTCGGTGTGGCCGCTGCGCGCGGGCGCGGCGTTCGAACTGGCCGCCGATCTCGGCTACGACGGCGTCGAGGTCATGGTGTGGGCCGATCCGATCAGCCAGGACGTCGCGGCGATCCGGCGCTGGTCGCGGCGCACCGGGATGCCGGTGCTGTCGGTGCATTCGCCGTCGCTGCTGATCACGCAGCGGATCTGGTCGCCGGACCCCGAGGTGCGGCTGCGCCGGTCCGTGGACGCCGCGCTGGAACTCGGCGCGCGCACGGTCGTGGTGCATCCGCCGTTTCGCTGGCAGCGCCGCTACGGCGACGCGTTCGGCGATCTGGTCGACGAACTGGAGGACGCCAGCGGCGTCGACGTCGCGGTGGAGAACATGTTCAAGGTCCGTCCGCCGGGCGGTTCGCGCGACGCGCGAGTGTCGGCGTTCCGGCCTTCGATCGACCCCACCGACGTCGGATTCCGGCACTACACCCTGGATCTGTCGCATTCGGCCGCGGCGCGGATGGACGCGCTCGCGCTCGCCGACCGGATGGGCGCGGGGCTGAGCCACGTCCATCTGGCGGACGGCACCGGCATCCCGAAGGACGAACACCTGATTCCCGGGCACGGCGGGCAGCCGTGCGCAGAACTGCTGGAAAAACTGGTCAGCGACGGCTTCTCCGGGCAGGTCGTGCTGGAGGTCAACACCCGGCACGCGACCGGGGCGGCGGCGCGGGCCCGGGCACTGGCGGAGGCACTGCTGTTCGCCCGGCTGCACCTCGGGCAGTGATCCGCGGGTGATCTTGCTCGGCTGTCCGGGCGGTCCCTGCCCGGCTCCGCTGGCAAAGGCGGCCGGGCACCGTAAAGTGCCGGGCGTGACCTCGCTGCCATCGCCGTCTCCAGTTTTCGCCGGACCCGGTCCCACGCGCCGTATCGCCGTGGCCGGTCGTCCGTGAGCGCGGCCGACGACACCGCGACCGCCTTCGACTCGGCCATCGCAGTCCGGTCGCTCGGGGACGGCACGTTCACCGCGACGTTGCGCTCGGAATGGGCGATCGCCGCCCATCCGCACGGCGGGTTTCTGGTGGCATTACTGGCAAAAACCGCCGCCGCGGCGTTGCACGAACGCGGCGACGCGACGGTCGAACCGCTCGCGGTGAGCACCGAATTCCTGCACGCGCCCGCCCTCGGCCCGGTGTTGCTGCGCGCCGATGTGCGCAAGGTCGGCCGTCGCGTTTCGGTGATCGCGGTTTCGCTCGAACAGCGCGGCCGCGCTTGCGTCGAGGCGAGGGTCACGGTCGGCCGGTTGCCGATGCGCCGTTCCGAATGGACCGACCTGCCGCAGATGCCGGCCGAACCGCCGTCCACCGCGCTGCAGCTCGGCAAGGACACGCCGGAAGGCCCGTTCCACCTGTCCGCGGCCTGCGACGTGCGACTGGACCCGGCCACGGCGGGATTCCTGTCCGGACGCGCGGGCGACCCGCCCCGGCTGCGGATGTGGGCGCGCCCGCGCGCCGGCCAGCCCGACGTGTACTTCTCGCTACTGGCAGGCGACCTCAATCCGCCGGTGGTGGCGAACCTCGGCAGGTACGGCTGGGCCCCGACGGTCCAGATGACCTCGCTCGTACGGACCCGTCCGGCCCCGGGCTGGCTGCGGATCGTCGTCGAGGCGCGGTCGGTGCACGAGCCATGGTTCGACTCGGACGCGACGGTCGTGGACGCACAGGGCCGTCTCGTCGCGCAGGTGCGGCAGCTGGCGCTCGCCCCGGCACTGGGCGGCTGAGGGGCGTTTGGCACGCTGAAGCGCATGAGCGCAGCTTGCAAGCGAATCATAGTTATTCATGGCGTCGCCTCCATGGAAAACAGCGCGAAGCTCCTCACGGAGGCGACGGCATGAGTGTGATCGCGGTTCTGGGTGCGGGAAAGATCGGCGAAGCCCTGCTGTCGGGCCTGCTCAACGGCGGCCACGAACCAGGCGACCTGCTCTTCACCGAACGGTACGAGGAGCGGGCGCGCGAGCTGGAGACGCGTTATCCGGGGATGCACGCGGCGACCGTCGCGGACGCGGCCCGGCGCGCGGACATCCTCGTGGTCGCGGTGAAGCCGCAGGACATCGAGCCGGTGCTGGACGAGCTGGCCCCGCTGCTCGGGACGTCGTCGCTGGTCGTTTCCCTGTGCGCGGGCCTGCCGACCGCGCTGTACGAACGCCGTCTCGCCGACGGGGTCCCGGTCGTCCGCGTGATGCCGAACACTCCGATGCTGGTCGGCGAGGCGATGAGTGCGATCTCACCCGGAAAGCACGCGACGCCCGCGCATCTGGCGACGGTCAAGGAGCTGCTGTCGCACGTCGGCAAGGTCGTCGAGGTGCCGGAACGGCAGCAGGACGCCGTCACCGCACTGTCCGGCTCCGGTCCGGCGTACTTCTTCTACCTGGTCGAGGCCATGATCGACGCGGGCATCCTGCTCGGGCTGCCGCGTGCGCTCGCCGGGCAGCTGATCATCCAGTCGGCGGTCGGCGCGGCGAAGATGCTCGCCGAGGGCCAGGACCACCCGGTGCTGCTGCGCGAGGCGGTGACGTCCCCGGCGGGGACGACCATCAACGCGATCCGCGAGCTGGAGAAGCATGGGGTGCGTGCGGCGTTGCTCGACGCGATCGAGGCTGCCCGCGACCGGTCGGAGGAGCTGGGCCGCGCTCACGAGAACTGACCCGGCTGCTCTCGCCCCGCCCAGACCGCCCCAATGCCACATTGGGTGCATCTAGCGCACCCAATGTGGCATTGGGTGCATCCCATATGGCGTTCGGTGCGTCTGGCGCACCCGATGTGGCGTTGGGGGAGGGTTCGCGGTCGCGATGCCCGCTGGGCAATGCGGAGCGCTGTCCGGACGGAGAGAAAAGCCCGCGTATCGGTCGATGCTGCCCTCTGTTGACGCGCCCGCTGTGGCGTTCGGCGCAAGCCCCGCCCCCGATGCCGCAGTGGAAGCGGTTGGCCGATCCCGGCAAACCGGACAGTGCTGGGCCGTCCGGGCTAAGCGAAGCCCCAGGTGAGGGCCCATCCTGGTGACAGGCGTCGCACGAGTCCCACCTGTCCCGCTACCCTCGGAAGAGCACGTGCGTGTCGATACCACAGGTGGGGAAGCCTCGTGGCGCGACACGTGTCGAAGGACGCGGTAAACATGTCGCCGAACAAGAAGGAGGATTTGCCCGCGGTAGGGCAGGTCCAGTTTTTGACAGTCGCCGAAGTGGCCACGCTGATGCGGGTCTCGAAGATGACCGTGTACCGCCTGGTGCATTCGGGCGAACTTCCCGCGGTCAGAGTCGGGAAGTCCTTCCGGGTGCCGGAAAAAGCGGTGCACGAGTATCTGCAGGGTGCTTACTTCGACGTGGGCTGACCGGTCCGCCGCTCCGCCGCGCAATGCTGGCGGAGCGGGGTCCGCACGGTCGCCGGGCATGCGTCAGACCATGCCCGCCGACCGGCCCGCGCCGGGACGCTAGTAACCTGGTAAACCGCTCGTGCCTGTGCGCTCCACCCGTTGGACGCTGCGCCGGGCAGCGTGACCGACGACCAAGAGGAGCGCCCATGGGTTCCGTGATCAAGAAGCGCCGCAAGCGCATGTCGAAGAAGAAGCACCGCAAGCTGCTGCGCCGTACGCGCGTGCAGCGGCGCAAGGCCGGCAAGTGAGCCGTCCGCGCGGCTAGTGTTTCGTGGCCCGTCCAGTCTCTGGACGGGCCACACTCATGTTCGGACCCTCCTACGCCCGATCGAGTGAGGCGCGCATCGCAATCCGGACGTCCCTCGTAAATACGAGGTAAGCCCTGGTCAGCAGGGTGTCCGTGGCCGGTAACATGGCAGGCGCATCAGCGCGATGCTTCCAGCGAGTGCAGGTTCGCGCACCCCGAGTGATCACTCCGTCTTGCACACTGCTGCCGATCAGGGAGTTCCATGGCCTCGAACATCGTGCTCGTCACCGGGGTCGCCGGCGACCTTGGCGGGAAGCTGCTCGCCCGGCTCGGCGCCCACCCGGATCTCGAGCGGGTGATCGGCGTCGACACCGCCCCGCCCGCCAAGGACGTCCAGCAGCGGATGGGCCGTGCCGAGTTCGTCCGCGCCGACATCCGCAATCCGCTGATCGCGAAGGTGATCAGCAGCGCCGAGGTGGACACCGTCGTGCACACCTCGTGCACCGCGCATCCGGCCGGGCCGAGCCGCCGGGCGGCGGTCAAGGAAGTCAACGTCATCGGCACGATGCGGCTGCTCGCGGCATGCCAGCGCGCGCCGAAGGTGCGCAAGCTCGTGGTGAAGTCCAGTGCCGCGGTGTACGGCGCGGGCGCGCGTTCGCAGGCGGTGTTCACCGAGGATTCGGAGCTGATCCCGCCGTCTTCGAGCGGCTACGCGAAGGACGCGGTCGAGATGGAGGGCTACGTGCGCGGCCTCGCCCGCCGCCGCCCGGACCTGACCGTCACGCTCCTGCGGTTCGCGAACATCATCGGCCCCGAGGTCGACACCGTGCTGGCCCGGTACTTCTCGCTGCCGGTCGTGCCGACCGTTTTCGGGTACGACTCCCGGCTGCAGCTCCTGCACGGTTCAGACGCGCTGTCAGTGCTGGAAATGGCGACGGTGGAAGACCGGCCGGGCGTGTTCAACGTCGCCTCCGAGGGCGTGCTCACGCTGTCGCAGGCGATCCGCCGGGCCGGCCGGGTCGGGCTGCCGATGCCGCGCGGCGTCATGCCGTCGGTCGGGAAGCTGCTGCGCGGAGCCCGGGTGGTCGATTTCTCCGCCGACCAGGTGCGGCTGCTGAACTTCGGCCGCGCGGTCGACATCACGAAGCTCAAGAAGGAATTCGGGTACACGCCCCGCTGGACCACCCGCGAGGCGTTCGACGATTACGTGGCGGGCCGCGGCCTGCGCCCGGTGCTCGACGGCGGCGCGCTGGCCGGGCTGGCCGGCAAGGTGCTCGAGGCCGCCGCCACCGGGCAGGCGCGCCGATGAACCACGCGACGAGGGCCGGAAGTGAGGCGAATCCCGTGAATGGTGCTGAGGCACAGGTCATCCCGCTGCATGGTCCCGGCCGGGAGAAACCGGCCGGGATCCCGGAGCAGGCGCAGGAGCGGGTGGACGCGCCGGTCGTCGAGTTCCCGGCGCAGCCGTCCGGTCCGGTGCGCGAGCCCGAGGCCGATCCGCTGTCGGAACCGGTGCGGAACGCGCTGACCTTCCTGCGCCACCGGCTCACCGGCGACTACGCGGTGGACGAGTTCGGATTCGACGCCGAGCTCACCGAAACGCTCGTGCTGCCGCCGCTGCGCGCGCTGTACGAGAAGTGGTTCCGCGTCGACACCTTCGGCGTCGAGAACCTGCCGAAGGCGGGCGGCGCGCTGCTGGTGTCCAACCATTCCGGCACCTTGCCGCTCGACGCGCTGATGACCGCGGTCGCGGTGCACGACGAGACCGGCGGACGGCACCTGCGCGGCCTCGGCGCGGACCTGGTGTTCAAGCTGCCGCTGGTGGGGTCGTTCGCGCGCAAGTCCGGGCAGACGCTCGCCTGCTCCGCCGACGCCGAACGCCTGCTGACCAACGGCGAACTGGTCGGGGTGTGGCCGGAAGGGTTCAAGGGAGTCGGGAAGCCGTTCTCCGCGCGGTACAAGCTGCAGCGCTTCGGCCGCGGCGGTTTCGTGTCCGCGGCGATGCGCGCGGGCGTGCCGATCATTCCGGTGTCGGTGGTCGGGGCCGAGGAGACGTATCCGAAGATCGGCGAACTCAAGGTGCTGGCGCGGCTGTTCGGGTTGCCGTATTTCCCGGTCACGCCGTTCTTCCCGCTGCTGGGCCCGCTCGGCGCGGTGCCGCTGCCGACGAAGTGGACCATCGAGTTCGGCGAGCCCATCCGCACCGACGACTACGGCCCGGACGCGGTCGACGATCCGATGCTGGTGTTCACCCTCACCGACCAGGTGCGAGAGTCGATCCAGCACGCGCTGTACCGCCGGCTTTCCCAGCGGCGCAACGTTTTCCGCGGCTGAGCGGGTTCATTCGGCGAGATGCCAGCCGCGGCGTACTGAGCGTTCGCAGCGCCGCGGCTCGTCGCCGACGCTGACGAAAAGCGCGGTCAGCAGGGGCGCGCCGTGGTCCAGCGTGCTGCGTGGCAAGGGACCGTTGGCGACCAGCGAGACCAGGCCGTGCGCGATCGCCCAGCTTTGCGTGGCGAGATCGAGGGCGTCGAGGCCTTCGCGGTAACGCCCGGTGTCGCGGCCTCGGGCGGCGGCTTGCACCAGGTATTCGAGGGTGTCGTCGGCGGCTTGGGCGTCTTCCAGCTCGAAGTTGGCGTCGAACATCACGCGGTACAGGTCGGGATGGTCGAGCGCGTTGCCGAGGTAGGCGGAGATGAGCGCGGCGTGGTCGCGCACCGGATCGGCGGACGGGCGGACCTCGGCCATCCGATGCGCCAGCCGGGTGAAACCCTCCTGGCGCAAGGCTTTCCACAGCCCGTCCATGCCGGCGAAGTGGGTGTAGACGGCCATCGTCGACACCCCGGCCCCGGCGACGAGCGAGCGCAGGGTGATCGGTTCGCGGGTGCGGAGCATCTGCGCTGCCCGTTCGAGCAGCAAGGTGCGCACTGCCGGATCTTTCGCCCTCGCCATGGCGGCATTCTATAGCATTGCAATGCTATGTTTTAAGGATCGAGGATCTTGCCCGGTTTCAGGAGGAAACATGGCCGTCACCCTGGTCAACCCGGACGCGCTGCCGCAGGTCGGCCTCTACCGCCAGGTCGCCGTCGCGACCGGCTCCCGGACGGTATACGTCGCCGGGCAGGTGGCGCGGACCGCTGACGGCGGGCACGTCGGGGAGGGGGATCTGGCCGCGCAGGTCGAGCAGGCCTACCTGAATGTCGCGGCGGCGCTGGCTGAGGTGGGTGCCACGTTCGCCGACGTCACCCGGCTGACGGTGTACTTCGTCGAATGGTCGCCGGAGAAAATGGGCGAGTTCGTCGAGGGCGTGCAGCGGGCGGAGAAGAAGCTGGGCATCGACATCCAGGCCCCGTTGACCGGGATCGGCGTGGCGTTCCTTGCGGAGCCGGACCTGCTGGTGGAGGTCGAGGCCACCGCAGTGCTGGACTGACCCGGTTTCAGCGGCGGCGGTACGCCATCCCCGCCGCCACCGCTCCCGCGACCGCGCCCGCGCCGAGCACCGACGGGACGCCGATGCGGGCGGCTTTACGGCCGGTGCGGAAGTCGCGGATCTCCCAGCCGCGCGCGCGAGCGACGTCGCGCAGGCCGCTGTCCGGGTTCACCGCCACCGCGGTGCCGACGACCGACAGCATCGGGACGTCGTTCTGCGAATCCGAATAAGCCGTGCAGCGCTTGAGGTTTAGGCCTTCCCGCGACGCGAGCGCGCGGACCGCGTGTGCCTTCGCGCGGCCGTGCAGCATGTCGCCGACCAGGCGTCCGGTGTAGACCCCGTCCTTGGTTTCCGCGACGGTGCCGAGCGCGCCGGTGAGGCCGAGCCGGCGCGAGATGATCGCGGCGAGTTCGATCGGCGTCGCCGTGACGAGCCACACGCGCTGGCCCGCGTCGAGGTGCATCTGCGCGAGCGCGCGGGTGCCGGACCAGATCTTGTCCGCCATCAGCTCGTCGTAGATTTCCTCGCTCATCGTGGTGAGCTCCTCGACCGTGCGACCGGCCACAAAGGACAGCGCGCGTTCGCGGTGGGTCTTGATGTCGGCCTTGTTCTCGCGGCCGCCGACGCGGAACTTGATCTGGTCCCACACGAAACCGGCGAGGTCGGCGGAGGTGAAGAACTTGCGCGCGGCCAGCCCTCGCGCGAAATAGAAGATCGACGCGCCCATCATCATCGTGTTGTCCACGTCGAAGAAGGCGCCCGCGGTGAGGTCCGGCGGGGCGGGCGGAACCGTCGTCGCCAGCTGCGCCGAGGAAGCCGCGGCCTCCGCCGACGCTTCTCCGGCGAGCGTGGCGAGCCGCTCCAGTTCCTGACTCTTATCCTTGCCACGCCAAGCTGACACGCACACCGCCTCCAGGTTCGGGCACGTCCCGGCGGACGACGCCGACCGGGTCCTGCAGCACAGGGTAGCGACCGCGCGACTCACCCGTTGGAGATGTGGCCGGGACCTCGGATAGGGGTTGCCCGGTTCTCCTGATCATGGCGCGGGGGAGTGGCGAAAGTCGCGTCGGCGAGCGTCAGCCGATGACGATCGGCGGGAGTCCCGGCAGCAGCGGCGGGATCGAGACGACCGGCGGCGGCGCCGGCCGGGTCGGGATCCGGGGCGGGGTGGGCGCGGTGATCGGCGGCGGGACGTTCGGCGGGGTCGCGGTGTGCGGCGCCTCCGTGGACGTCGGCGTCGGGGTCGGCAGGTTCGGGCTGCTGAGGGTCGGCGAGGACACCGAACGCACCGGCAGCGGCGAGTCCGACGGCGGGACGGTCGACTCCGGAGCCGGAGGCGGGCTGCTCGGCGTGGAACCGCCGGGGGACAGCGGTTGCTGCGTGCACGCGCCGGGTGCGGGGAGCAGGCCCAGTTCGTCGGTGGTGCCGGTGGTGATCTGGTAGCAGCTCAGCCGCGAGCCGAGCGCGCTCGTCCGCTGCCGCACCCGGTCGAGGAGGCCGCGAGCCCGCTGGAAGTCCACTCGGGCGGACGCCGGGACGTCGGTCTGTTCCGATTCCAGCTGCCGCGACTGGCTCTGCGCCCACGACTCCAGCGCCGTCAGCCGCGTGCGGTTGCCGCTCGTGGTCGCCAGCTCGGTGAGTTCGGCCACGCCCTCGCGGACGTCGCTGCTGAAATCATGCAGCGCGGTTTGGTACGCCGACGGGGCGGCGTCGTTCATCCGGCCCAGTTCGGCAACCCGGTTCGCGGCGAACTTCAGGTGTTTCTCGGCTTTGGCTTCGTCGCCGAAGGTCAAGCCGAGCGACGTGACTTCGCCCGCTCGCTTGACGCTGTACAGCGCGTCTCCGGGCAAGGCGTCCCGCGAAAGCAGCAGCGTGAGCCCGCCGAGGCCGAGGATCAGCGCGATCCCGGCGGCGGCGAGGTCGGCCATCCGCGGCCGCCACCGCCGGCGCGGGAGAGGTTCGCCGATGCGGCCTTCGATCTCGGCGCGGATGCGGGCCCGGGTGGCGGGGTCGGGGTCGCCGGCCCGGCCCAGTTCGTGCAGGGCTCCGACGACGGCCAGCTCCTCGGCGAACTCGTCCGGCCGCTGTCCGGGGGAAGCATTGATCGCGTCGTCGAACCGCTCGCTCTCGGTCCGACCACGCGAAAACCACCCGGGCACGCCCACGGTGCTGCTCCGTCTCCACCCAACGCCCGGCCCTGACCGCCGGTCTGGGTGAGAAACGATTAAGAAGCCGAAAAAGTTACGGTTGATCGTTGAACGATCAACGCAGGCCGGTGGGCAGCAGCTGCGCGAGCCGCCGGACGGCGCGGTGCTGGAGCGCCTTCACCGCGCCTTCGTTGCGGTCCATGATCTGGGCGGTCTCAGCGACCGACAGCCCCTGCAGGAACCGCAGCACGATGCATTCGCGCTGGTCGTCGCCAAGCTCGGCGACACAGCGAAGCAGCTCCGCGCGGGTCGCGCCCGCGATCGCCTGCTGTTCGGGCCCGGCCTGCGCGACCGGGCCGACCGGTCCGCCGGGCACGCCGCCCGGTTCGGCGACCTCGTCGGTGACGACCTCGAGCCGGAACCGGCTCGACTTCACGTGGTCGAGGATCAGGTTGCGGGCGATGGTGACGAACCACGCGCCGACGTCGCGGCCCTGGTAGCTCACCGAGGTGATCCGGCGCAGCGCGCGCAGGAAGGTCTCGCTGGTGACGTCCTCGGCCAGGTCGCGGTCGCCGAGGCGGAAGAGCGCGTAGCGGTAGACGACGTCGACGTACCGGTCATACAGCTGACCGAACGCCGAGGAGTCGCCGGCCTGCGCGGCCCGCACCAGTTCCCACGCCTCGGCCTTGGCGACCTCGGCGGCGTCCGGTTCGGGATCGGCCTTGGGCAGCGGCACAGCGGCCGCGGACGAGCCGAACACGCGGTCGGCGAACATCGCGACCGGACCGCGGTGCGCGGCGGCGGACAGGGTGATCGAACGGGTCATCGAGCGGCACCTCCGACTGTCCCTGGTGCTGCCGGGTGTGGTCCCGAGGGCGTGCAGGCGTGCCGCGGCGCGTGATCCACACCCTCGTGGAGCGGCAGGTTCGGCACGACGACTCCCTTGCTCGGGTCACCCGGTAGTGATCAACGCCACCCGGCGACGCAGTGCAGCATACGTGTTGTTACCGCGAAGTAGGTAGTGTCCCGGTCAGGCAGAGGTGCGACGATCGCGCGGCATCCCCATTACGGGTGACAAGATGACGAATCCGCAACGGAACGAGAGGGGTGGGGGTGGACCGGATCAGCACCGCCCACGGCGTCGCCGGCCTGCTCGCCGCTGCGGCCAGCCGCTGGCCGGAACGCACGGCGATCACCGAGACGGGCACGGGCAGCACGCTGACCTGGCGACAGCTCGACGAAGCGGCGCACGCGCAAGCACGCCGGCTGGTGTCCTCCGGCGTCGCGCCGGGCGACCCCGTGGTGCTGCGGCTCCCGACGTCGGCTGACTTCGCGGTCGCCCTGTTCGCCGTGCTGCGCGCGGGCGGAATCGCCGTGCCGTTGTCGCCGCAAGCCCCCGTGCCCGAACTGGAGCGGCTGCTGGAGCACTGCGGCGCGAAACGCGTGGTGCAGCGCGACGACGCCGAGCTGCCCGAAGGCGTCACCGGCCTGCCGCCGCGCGGCGACGAGGCGGGCGAGCCGGTCGATCTCGGCCGCTCCGGCGAGGACATCGCGGTCATTTCGTACACCTCCGGCACGACCGGCCCGCCGCGCGGAGTACTGCTGTCGCACCGGGCGCTGCTGGCGAACCTCGATCAACTGTCCCAAGTGGACGGAGTGACCGAGCACGACGACCGGGTGCTGGTGTCGATCCCGCTCTTCCATGTCTACGGCCTCGGCCCTGGCCTGCTCATGGCGACCGCGGTCGGCGCGACGCTCGTGCTGTCCGAACGCTTCGAAGCCCGGCGGACGTTGCAGGACTGCGCCGAACATCGCGTCACGGCGATCACCGGCGTGCCCGCGATGTACAACGAATTCGCCTCACTCGAACCCGAAGAACTGGCCGCCGGGCTGGCGACGGTGAAACGGCTGACCTCCGGAGCCGCGCCGTTGCATCCGAAGGTGCTCGCGGCGATCCGCGAGGCCGCCGGGCTGGACGTGTACGAGGGCTACGGGCTCACCGAATGCGCGCCGGTGGTGACGTCGACGCTGGTCACCGGCTATCCGAAGCCCGGATCGGTCGGGCGGCCGCTGCCCGGGATCGAGCTGCGGCTGGTGGAGTCCGACGGATCTGCCGACGACCTGCCGCTCGACCCGGAGGAGCCGGACGACGTCTTCGAGGCTGGCGGCAGTACCGGGCTGGTGTCGGTGCGCGGGGCGAACCTGTTCTCCGGGTACTGGCCGGACGGCGCGCACGGACCGGACGCCGAGGGCTGGTTCCGTACCGGCGACGTCGGTTATCTCGATTCCGACGGCGATCTGCACCTGGTCGACCGGGCCAACGATTTGATCATCGTCAACGGCTTCAACGTCTTTCCGCATGAAGTCGAGGAAGTGATCTCGCAGCTGCCCGGGGTGGTCGAGGCCGCCGTCGTGGGCGTGGTGGACGAACGCAGCGGCGAGGCGGTGAAGGCAGTCGTGGTGCCTGCTGAAGGCGCCGCGTTGTCGGAGCAGCAGGTGGTGGACCAGTGCACCGCGCATTTGGCGGGGTACAAGGTTCCGCACACCGTCGAGTTCGCTGAGACGCTGCCGCATTCGGCTACCGGGAAGCTGCGACGGCTGAAGCTACGCTGACTCTGTGCACAAAGTGACCGTGATGAGCCGCGAAGGGTGCCACCTGTGCGACGTCGCCGAGGCGGACGTCGCGCGGATCTGCGGCGAGCTGGGCGTGCCGTGGGAGACCGCGGACGTCGACAGCGACCCGGAATGGCAGGCCGAGTACGGCGACCAGGTGCCGGTGATCCTGATCGACGGGGTCGAGCACGGGTACTGGCGCGTCGAGGAAGACCGGCTGCGCGCGGCACTGCGGTAAGCAACCCGTAAGCGCTTGAACGGGCCCGTTGGGGCCGGACCCGCCGAAGATGGTGGGGTGAGTGCGTTGAAAGAAGCTTCGCCGGCCGTCCGGCCGCGCCTGTCGCTGGGGATCGCGACGTTCATCGGGCTGGTTTCGCTGGCTGTCGCGCTGGGCGTGGGACATCTGGTCGCCGGGTTCGTCGGGTACAACGCGTCGCCGTTCGTCGCGGTCGCGGACTTCGTCATCGCGCACAGTCCGCACGCCGTCGTGGTGTGGGCGGAGCAGACGATCGGGACCGCCGACAAAACCGTGCTCAAGATCGGTCTGGCCGTGGTGCTGCTGGGGTTCGCGATGCTCGCCGGACAGCTTTCGCGGAGCCGTCCGTTGCCGGGCCAGTTGCTGGTGATCGTGGTCGGCGCGTTCGGGATCTACGCGGTGTTCGAGCGCACGGACGTCGGACAGCTCGCGTTGCTGTCTCCGGTGCTGGCGCTGGGCGCTGCGTTGCTGGTGTTCAGCTGGCTGCACAAACGCGCGCTGCCGCCGGAAACCGAACTGCGGCAAGGACTCAGCCGTCGCCAGGTCCTCCAGCGCGGCGCGGGAATCGCGGCCGGCACCGGGGTGGCGGCGGTCGTCGGCGAGGTCGTGTCCACCACCGGAAGCGCGGCTGGCTCGCGAGCGTCGATCGGGCCGCTGGTGGCCGCCCGGAAGGCTCCGCCGCTGCCGCCGGACGCGGATTTCCACAAGCTCGGCTCTCCGCCGTTCATCACGCCGAACGGGAGCTTCTACCGGATCGACACCGCGTTCGTCGTGCCGCAGGTGCGGGCCGAGGACTGGACTCTGAAGATCCACGGCATGGTCGACCGCGAGGTGAGCTTCTCCTACGCGGACATCCGGAACCGGCCGCTGGTGGAACGGACCGTGACGCTCACCTGTGTCTCCAACGAGGTCGGCGGCGAGCTGATCTCCACCGCCAACTTCATCGGCGTCGACCTGGTCGATCTGCTGGACGCGGCAGGCGTGCAGACGGGCGCGCAGCAGATGTACGCGACCAGCGTCGACGGATTCACCTGCGGCACTCCGGCGAACGTGGCGCTGGACCCGGCGCGCGGCGCGATGCTCGCGATCGGCATGAACGGCGAAGCCCTGCCGGTAGAGCACGGGTTCCCGGCGCGGATCGTGATCCCCGGGCTGTACGGGTACGTCTCGGCGACGAAATGGGTCACCGACCTGGAGTTCACGACCTGGGACGCGCGGCAGGCGTACTGGCTGCGGCGCGGATGGGCGGAACAGGCCCCGATCAAGACCGAATCCCGGATCGACGCACCGACCGGCGGCGCATCCGTGCGCGCGGGCCGGCTCCGGGTGACGGGGACGGCGTGGGCGCAGCACGTCGGGATCGCGAAGGTAGAAGTGCGGGTGGACCAGGGCCCGTGGACCCCGGCGACGCTCTCGGCCGAGGTCAACAAGGACACCTGGCGGATGTGGTGGGCCGAGGTGCCGGTGGCGGCGGGCAGCCACACGGTCACGGTCCGGGCGACCGATCAGTCCGGCTACACGCAGACCGACCGCCCCGCGGACCCGGTCCCGGACGGCGCGACCGGGTGGCACACGGTGCCGTTCACCGCGGCCTGAACGCAGTCGCTCTTCTCCGGGCCGGGGACCCCGGACAAGAGCGACGTTGTGCTTCTGGTCATGCGGGTGACCAGTGACTTTGTGCATGCGTTCACAAGTGGACTACCGTAGTAACCCGTCCCCGCGAGGACCGGCATCGAACCGGACGGAAGCCGTGGGGTCAAGGGTTGGTTTTCCACTGCCGGCAAGGCAGATGGGGGACAGCGCGGGCACGAAGCCGGATTGAGGAGAAGTCAGCGTGGTGACACAGCGGGGTGGGCGCAGCGGTGCCGAACCGCCGGCCACGCCTCCCCGCGACGAGTCCGACGCCGCCGAGTCCGCCCCGCCGGCCGCGCGCCGTGCTGGCGGACGGCACGCCGCGGGCAGCCGCCGTCGAGCCACCGTGAGCGAGAACGGCTTGGCACGCAACGGGAATTCGGCGGACGCCAGTCACGCGAGCGGCTCGGAGAACGGACGGGCGGCTGGCCACGATCAGGTCGCTGGCGGTGGCGAGCACGCTGCTGGGAACGGGCGTGGGAGTCAGGCGGCTGAGCGGGATCGAGTCGCTGGTGGCGAACACGCCGCTGGGAATGGCCGGGCGACATCCGGCCGCGCTAGCCGGGCGGCTGGGCAGGGCCAGGTCGCCGGTGGCGAACACGCCGCTGGGAACGGCCGTGGGGGCCAGGCGGCTGGGCAGGACCGAGTCGCCGGTGGCGAACACGCCGCTGGGAACGGCCGGGCAGCGTCCGGCCGGGCAAGCCGGGCAGCCGAACAAGACCAGGTCGCCGCCACCGGCGAACACGCCGCAGCCGACGGTCGCGCCGAAGGAAACAGCCGCGCAGCCTCCGGCAACGGCCGCCCCACCCGGGCGGCCGCCCGGGCCGCCGCGCAAGCCGAAACCCCCGCTGAGGACGACCCTAAACCCCGCACCCGCCGCGCCGCCCGGGCCTCCCGCCCCGCGCCGGACGCCGACAACGCCCCGACCGCCGAGATGCCCGCCGTCTCCGACACCGAAGACACCGCGGTCCGCGCAAAGCAGATCCCCGAGGCCGCTGTCGCCCGGCTGGCCGTCTACCTGCGGATTCTGTCCGGATTGGCCGAACAGGGCGCGACCACCGTCTCCAGCGAGGAACTCTCCGCCGCGGCGGGCGTGAACTCCGCCAAACTCCGCAAAGACCTCTCCTACCTGGGCTCCTACGGCACCCGCGGCGTCGGCTACGAGGTGCAGGTGCTCGTCAGCCAGATCGAGCGCATCCTCGGCCTCACCCGCCAGCACCGGGTCGCCGTGGTCGGCATCGGCAACCTCGGCCACGCGCTCGCCAACTACGGCGGCTTCCCCGGCCGCGGGTTCCCCGTCGAAGCGCTCTTCGACCTCGACCCCGATTTGATCGGCGTTCCCGTAGGGGGTCTGCCGGTCTCGCACATGGACGACATTCCTCGCGTTTGCTCCGAACGGGAGATTTCCGTGGGGATCATCGCCACACCTCCTACCGCCGCGCAGTCGGTGTGCGACAGGCTGGTGGCAGGCGGCGTCCAGTGCATCCTCAACTTCGCGCCGGTAGTGCTCCAGGTGCCGGCACACGTCGAGGTCCGCAAGGTCGACCTGGCTGTCGAGCTGCAGATCCTCTCGTTCCACGTGGCTCGCCGCGCGGACAGCGCGGCCAGTGTTGGTGCCGCCGGGGAAAACCAGGGAAATACCGGGTTACCCGGCACCGGCCGGTCCGCCGACAATGGCAGCACGGGCGGCGGACGAAACGGCGCCGGAACGGACGGCGGTCTCGGAATGGTGGTGCGCTGAATGAGCGTGTTGGCGGTCGGGCTCTCCCATCGCAGTGCGGATCTCGGCACGCTCGAGCGTGCGGCGATCCCCGCGGACGAGCTGACCAAGGTCCTGCACGACCTGCAACAGGCCGAGCACATCAGCGAGGTCATGCTCGTCTCGACGTGCAACCGCATCGAGGTCTACGCCGTGGTGGAGACGTTCCACGGCGGCGTCAACGACGTCTCGGAGGTGCTCTCCCGCAAGGCCGGGATGGAGCCCACCGAGCTGTACGACAGCCTGTACGTGCACTACGCGGGCGCGGCCGTCGAGCATCTGTTCTCGGTCACCTCGGGCCTCGACTCGATGGTGGTCGGCGAGACGCAGATCCTCGGCCAGATCCGGTCCGCGTACGCGACCGCGCGCGACGCCGGCACGGTCGGCCGCACACTGCACGAGCTGATCCAGACCACGCTGCGCGTCGGCAAGCGCGTGCACTCCGAGACCGGGCTCGACCAGCTCGGCGCGTCCGTCGTGTCCGAGGCGCTGGCCGCCGCGGGCGACATCGCGGGCAAGCACGCGCTGGTTGTCGGCGCCGGTTCGATGGGCGCGCTCACCGCGTCGCAGCTGCGCAAGGCCGGGATCGCCGAGATCACCGTGGCCAACCGCACCGAAGCCAACGCCGCCCGGCTGGCCGAAAAGGTCGCCGCCGAGGGGATCCCGGCCCGGTCGGTGCCGCTGTCCGACCTCGCCGGAGCGGTCGAGCTGGCCGACCTCGTCGTGGCGTGCACCGGGGCGCAGGACGCGGTGTTCCTCGCCGGACACGTGCCCGCGCGGGCGGGTCGTCCGCTGGTCGTCTGCGACCTCGGGCTGCCCAAGGACGTCCACCCCGAGGTCGCCGAACTCGCCGACGTCGCCGTGGTCGACCTGGAGACGATCCAGCGCCGCATGCGCGACGCGGGAGCCCCGACCACCGAGCGGCAGACCGCCAAAGCCAACGGCATCGTGCTCGACGAGGTGCGCGAGTACCTCGCCGGACAGCGCAGTGCCGAGGTCACGCCCACGGTCACCGCGCTGCGCAGGCGCGCGGCCGAGGTGGTGGACGCGGAGCTGCTCCGCCTGGACAACCGGCTGCCGGAACTCGACAGCCAGGTTCGCGAAGAGGTCGGCCGCACGGTTCGCCGGGTGGTCGACAAGCTGCTGCACGCGCCGACGGTGCGGGTCAAGCAGCTGGCCGCCGAGACGGCCGACACCGACTACGCCAACGCGTTGCGGGAACTGTTCTGCCTCGACCCGCAGGCTCCTGCGGCCGTGGCGAGCCCGACAGCGCCGGAATCCGAGAAGAAGCGGTAAGTGACCAGAGTCATTCGCATCGGCACGCGGGGCAGCAAACTCGCCCTCGCGCAGACCGGCATCGTCGCCGACACCCTCCGCGCCACCGGGGCGGAGGTGGAGATCGTCACCGTCACCACGCCTGGCGACCTCTCCAGCGCCCCGATCTCGCAGATCGGGGTCGGCGTGTTCACCTCGGCGCTGCGGGAAGCGTTGCTGCGCAACGAGATCGACGTCGCCGTGCACTCGTACAAGGACCTGCCCACCGCGCCCGAACCCGAGCTGGTGCTGGCCGCGGTGCCGCCGCGCGAGGACCCGCGCGACGCGCTGATCGCGCGCGACGGGCTCACTCTCGGCGAGCTTCCGCCGGGCTCGCGGGTCGGCACCGGCGCGGCGCGGCGCATGGCTCAGCTGCGCGCGCTGGGTCTCGGTTTGGAAATCGTGCCGATCCGAGGCAATATCGATACCCGCATGCGCAAGGTGACCGACGGTGAGCTGGATGCCGTGGTGCTCGCGCGTGCCGGACTGGCCAGGGTCGGCCGGGTGGACGAGATCACCGAAACCCTCGACCCGATCCAGATGCTGCCCGCCCCCGCGCAGGGGGCGCTGGCGCTGGAGTGCCGGGCCGCCGACGTGGACGTCGAGCACCTGCTCGCGTCCGCGGCGGACGACGAGAGCACGCGGGTCGCGGTGACGGCCGAACGGGCTCTGCTCGCCGCGCTCGAAGCCGGGTGCAGCGCGCCGGTGGGCGCGCTCGCCGAGATCGTCGAGGACCTCGACGACGAGGGCGCGGTGGTGGAACGGATCTCGCTGCGCGGCACCGCTGCCGTCGAAGGCGAGAACGGCGGCGTCGACATGGTGCGGGCCTCCGCGATCGCCGGGATCGGCGAGGCGGAGAAGCTCGGCCGGGAACTGGCCGCCGAACTGCTTGACCTGGGAGCCGGGGCGCTGCTCGGCCCCGCACTGTGACGCCAGCCGTCACCGACCCGCACGACCTGCCCGACAGCAGCGGCCGGGGCACCGGCCGCCCAAGAGGAGAAGAACACCAACGATGACCCCTGCTCGCAAGACCGCCGGGCGCGTCGCCTTCGTGGGCTCGGGCCCCGGGGACGCCGGGCTGCTCACCGTCCGCGCCCAGGAACTCCTGGCCAAGGCCGAGGTCGTGGTGACCGATCCGGACGTGCCCGCGAGCGTGCTCGCGTCCGCGGCTCCGACCGCCGAGGTCCGCCCCGCCGTCGGCGAACCGTCCGACGTCGCGAAGGACCTGACCGCCGAGGCCAAGGCAGGCCGGCTCGCGCTGCGGCTGGTCTCCGGCGACCCGCTGACCAGCCCGGCCGTCGTGGCCGAGGTCCAGGCCGTCGCTCGCACCTCTGCCGTGTTCGACGTCATCCCCGGCGTCGCGCCGGGCACCGCGGTGCCGGCGTACGCGGGTGTCGCGCTCGGCGGCACCTACACCGAGGCGGACGTCCGCGGCGAGGTCGACTGGGGCGCGCTGGCCGCGGTCCCCGGCCCGATCGTGCTGCACGCGACCTCGGCGCACCTGGCCGAGGCGGCGAGCCAGCTCACCGAGAAGGGGCTGCCCGCCACCACCCCGGTCGCGGTCACCGCGAACGGCACCATCAACACCCAGCGCACGCTGGACACCACCCTCGCCTCGGTCGCGAACGACGCGGGCGAGCTGGTCGGCCCGCTGGTCGTGACGGTCGGGCAGGCCGCCGGGCAGCGGTCGAAGCTGTCCTGGTGGGAGTCGCGGGCGCTGTACGGCTGGAAGGTCCTGGTGCCGCGCACCAAGGAGCAGGCGGGCGAGATGGCCGAGCGGCTGCGCGGCCACGGCGCGACCTCGCACGAGGTGCCGACGATCTCCGTCGAGCCGCCGCGCAGCCCGGCGCAGATGGAGCGGTCGGTCAAGGGCCTGGTCGACGGCCGGTACCAGTGGATCGTCTTCACCTCCACCAACGCAGTGCGCGCGGTGTGGGAGAAGTTCGAGGAGTTCGGCCTGGACGCGCGGGCGTTCTCCGGCGTGAAGATCGCCTGCGTCGGCGAATCGACCGCGGCGAAGGTGCGTTCGTTCGGGATCATCCCGGAGCTGGTGCCGACGGGCGAGCAGTCGTCCGAGGGCCTGCTGGCCGAGTTCCCGCCGTACGACGACGTGCTGGACCCGGTGAACCGCGTCCTGCTGCCGCGCGCGGACATCGCCACCGAGATCCTGTCGGCCGGTCTGGTCGATCGCGGCTGGGAAGTGGACGACGTCACCGCCTACCGGACCGTCCGGGCCGCCCCGCCGCCAGCCGAGACCCGCGAGATGATCAAGACCGGCGGGTTCGACGCGGTCTGCTTCACCTCGTCGTCGACCGTGCGGAACCTGGTGGGCATCGCCGGGAAGCCGCACACGCGCACGCTGGTCGCGTGCATCGGGCCGAAGACCGCCGAGACCGCGGTGGAATTCGGTCTGCGGGTGGACGTCCAGCCGGAGAAGGCCGACGTGCCGCATCTGGTGGACGCGCTCGCCGAGCACGCCGCGCGGCTTCGCGCGGAGGGTGCGCTGCCGCCGCCGCGCAAGGCCAAGCGGACCCGGCGCAGCTGAGGTTCTTTGTCCGTGAAGGGCTCCTTGAGGGAATCTGATTCCCTCAAGGAGCCCTTCACGGCTTTTGGGAGCAGGGGAGCCCAGCGGCAGGCCGCCGCGGGCGAGCGCCCTCGCCGAAGAGATTGTCTGAGCGCGGGAGTACCTTGAATGTGTGTTCCCTGAGCAGCGACCCCGCAGGCTTCGTACTACTCCGGCTATGCGCAGGATGGTCAGTGAGACCACGTTGCGGCCTCGGCAGCTGATCCTGCCGATGTTCGTGGGCGAGGGCCTCGACGCACCGCGTCCGATCGCCAGCATGCCGGGCGTCGTCCAGCACACTCGCGACACGCTTCGCAAGGCCGCTGTCGAGGCGGTCAACGCCGGGGTCGGCGGGCTCATGCTCTTCGGCATTCCGGAGAAGCGGGACGCGCAGGGTTCCGGCGCGGTCGACGAGAACGGCATCCTCAACGTCGCGCTGCGGGATCTGCGCAGCGAACTCGGCGACTCTACCGTGCTGATGGCCGACACCTGCCTGGACGAGTTCACCGACCACGGGCACTGCGGCGTCCTCGACGCGGACGGGGTGGTCGACAACGACGCCACGCTCCGGTTGTACGCCGAAATGGGCGTCGCGCAGGCGGAAGCCGGGGCGCACGTGCTCGGGCCGAGCGGGATGATGGACGGCCAGGTCGGCGTGATCCGCCGGGCGCTCGACGAGGTCGGGCACAGCGAGACCGCGATCCTCGCCTACTCCGTGAAGTACGCCAGCGCGTTCTACGGGCCCTTCCGCGAGGCGGTCGACTCGCAGCTCAAGGGCGACCGCAAGACCTACCAGCAGGACCTCGGCAACGCGCGCGAGGCGATGCGCGAACTCGAACTCGACCTCGCCGAGGGCGCGGACATGGTCATGGTCAAGCCCGCTCTGTCCTATTTGGACATCATCAAGGCGGCGGCCGACATTTCGCCCGTTCCCGTTGCGGCGTACAACATTTCCGGCGAGTACGCGATGGTCGAGGCGGCCGCGGCGAACGGCTGGATCGACCGGGAGCGCACCGTGCTCGAGGTGCTCACCTCCATCCGCCGCGCGGGCGCGGACGTCATCCTGACCTACTGGGCGGCCGAGGCCGCGGCCTGGCTGGACTGAGCCCGGGTAGGGTCTTTCGGGTGGCCGAGAAGGACGAGAACACCCCGAAGCCAGCCAGCGTGACCTCGGACGATCTTTCCGGGCTCACCGACGACGAGCGCCGCAAGCGCGGGCGCGCGCCGGATCCGGTGCTGCCGGGGGAGACCGCGCCGAAGGCCAAGCTGCCGACGCCGGTGCACGTCGCGTTCGTGCTCGCCATCGTGGCGGCGGTCATCGTCGTCGCCGGGCAGGTCGTCACCGTCCTGCTCAAACAGCAGCTGGTCGACCGGGCGATCGAGCAGGTGCAGAAGAGCGGCCAGAAGGTCGACGTCGCGCAGGTGCAGGCCAACGCGAACACGCTCGTGTGGGCCATGCTGATCGGCGCGCTGTGCTTCGGCGGACTGCTCGTGCTGTTCGCCTGGAAGGCCCGCGAGGGCACCCGGTCGGCGCGCAGCATCGCGACGCTGCTGGCGGTGCTCGGCATCGTGTTCGAACTCGGCGTGATCCGCAGCATTTTCGCGCTCGCGTCGTCGCTGGCCCTGGTCGTCATGCTGATCCTGCTGTACCTGCCGAAGGTCGCGGACTACTTCCCGAAGGTCGGCAAGAAGCTGTAATGACGGCCAGGACGCTGTACTCCGAGCCCGGCGTCGGCTGGTCGGCGCTGGTCTGGGGCCCGCTGTTCGCGCTGCTGGGCGCGCTCGCGGAACTGGCCACCGGCGGCCCGACGCACGTCGTCGGCTGGGTGCTGATCGGTGCCGCGCTGTGCGGGCTGACGCTGCCGTGGGTGTACGCCCGGCGCCGGTTCCTTTCGCTCGAGGTCACCACCGAGGGGCTGCGGCAGGGCAGGGAAACCCTGGCCGCCGAGCGGATCGCCTCGGTGACCGACGTCGGCTCGCCGGTCGGGACGCGCGTGCTCGGCGGGGGCTGGTCGGTGCCGCGGAAGTACGACGAGTTGCCAGTGGAGCTGGACGACGGCACGGTGGTGCTCGCCTGGGCCCGCGACGTCGAAGCGCTGAAGACCGCGCTCGGCGAGTTGGCCGCGAAGAACCGGCCCGAGGACGAGACCGCCGAGGAGCAGCCCGATGACTCCCGGAACTGAACCCGCACGAGGGACGCGCGACGACGGCGAACCTGAAAGGCTGGACCCCGTGATCGACCTACCCCAGCCGACCGGAGCCGGGCTTTGGCCGCCGGAGGAAACCCGGCCGCAGGCGAAGCTCAACCAGCCGTGGCGCGCCTTGGTCGCGCTCGGCGAGGTCGTGGTGGCCGGATTGGTGCTGTGGGCGGCGTTCGCGCTGTGGCACGCCGGGGTCGTCACGGTCGTCACCACGGCCGGCGACGGCACTCGGTTGGTCTCGCAGCGGTACTTCGGCGGGCACATCGCCGGGGCGCTCGGTTTGGGCACGCTGTCGGCGGTGTTAGTGGTGGACGCGGTCCGGCAGTTGCTTCTTGCGGTGCGGGCTAAGCACAAAAAGAAGAAGGACTGATTACACAGCTGTCCCACAGGGAACCAACAGCTGACTGCTAAGCGGGCCCCGCAGTCTTGCGCCCATGACGCGGCTGCGCACACGAACCTGGGTGGTCAACGGAGTCCTTGTCGTGCTGCTCGGCGGCGCGGGTTTCGGGATTTACCAGGCCTTTTCGCCCGCTAGCTCCACCGCGCAGGCACAGACCCGGACGACACCGGTCCGTCGCGCGAACGTCTCGCAGACCGTTTCGGCGGCGGGCACGATCGCGAGCACGTACACCGGCACCGCGAACTTCACGACGTCCGGCAAGGTCACGAGCATCGACGTGAAGGTCGGCGACGTCGTGAGCGCCGGGCAGAAGCTGGCCACGATCGACTCTTCCCAGGCGAGCAAACAGCTTCAGGTCGCCAAGGCCAACCTCGCGGTCGCCGAAGACAACCTCACGACGGCTGAGGACAACCCGCCGGCGAACCAGACCTCGGCTCAGGCACAGAGCAGCACCGCGTCGCTGCAGGCCAAAGTGGATCAAGCGCAGCTGGACGTCGACAACGCGCAAGCGGCGCTCACGGCGACGACGTTGACCGCGCCGGGGGCGGGAACGGTCACCGCGATCAACGGGACGGTCGGGCAGCAAACCGGCAGCGGAGCCAGTTCCGGCACCAGTTCGGCGGGCGCGTCTTCGTCCGGTTCCGGGTCCGGCGGCCAGTCCGGGCAACAGTCGTCGTCCAGCGCCAGCAGTAACAACAGCAGCAGTGGCTTCATCGTCATCACTGACCTGAGCAACCTCGTCGTCAACACCTCGGTGGCGGAAATTGACGTGAGCAAGGTGAAAACCGGTCAGAAAGCCACGGTAACGTTGAACGCGACGCCCGATCAACCGTTGTCGGCGACCGTTTCCAGCATCGACCTCACGCCGACCACGAGCAGCAATGTCGTTAGTTACGGCGCGAAACTGGCGTTGTCGAATCCGCCGTCGGGGCTGCGGCCCGGACAGTCGGCGAGCGTCGTGATCACTGTTGCGGAAGCCGATGGCGTCCTTAGTGTTCCGGCCGCAGCGGTGCGGACCAGCGGGACGACGAACGTAGTCACGGTGGAGCAGAACGGGCAGCCGGTGTCACGGCAGGTTGAGGTCGGGGTGCGCGGAGAGTCCACTGTGGAGATCAAGTCCGGGCTCGAAGAGGGCGACAGCGTGGTGCTGACGGCCGCGTCGCCGACGACGTCGAGTGGTTCGGGGCAGCAGCGCACCGGCGGTACTGGCGGCACTGGTGGTCTCGGCGGATTCGGTGGCGGACGTCAGGGCGGCATCGGCGGCGGGGGCCGGGGATGAAGCCGGTGATCGCAGTTTCCGGACTGCGCAAGACTTATGGCAGCGGGGAAACCGCGGTGCACGCGCTGCGCGGGGTCGATCTGCAGGTGCGGCAGGGCGAGTACGTGGCGATCATGGGCGCTTCCGGATCTGGAAAGTCGACCCTGCTGAACATGCTCGGCTGCCTCGACACGCCTACCTCGGGCCGGTACCTGCTGGACGGATTCTCGGTCGCCGACCTCAACGAACGACAGCTTGCCTTGCTGCGCAACCGAAAGATCGGTTTCATCTTCCAGTCGTTCAATCTCGTTCCGCGCACCAGTGCGTTGTCCAATGTGGAATTGCCGATGGTCTACAGCGGACTCAAGCGGGGCGACCGGCGACGCCGGGCGCTCGCCGCGCTGGAGATGGTCGGCCTGACCGACCGGGCCAAGCATCTGCCGAACGAACTGTCCGGCGGACAGCAGCAGCGCGTCGCGGTGGCACGGGCGCTCGTCGGCGGCCCGGCGTTGCTGCTCGCCGACGAACCGACCGGAAACCTCGACCACGCAAGCACTGTCGACGTCCTAGGGGTCTTCGACCGGCTCAACGCGCTCGGTCGCACAGTCGTGGTGATTACCCACGAGGATGAGGTCGCGCGCCACGCACACCGCGTCGTCCGGGTCAGCGACGGACGGATCGTGTCGGACGAGGTTCGCGCCGGGGTGGGCGCGTGAACTTCGTCGAGATCATGCGGTTCGCGGTGCGCGGCCTCGCCTCGAACAAACTGCGTTCGGTCCTCACCACGCTCGGCATCACCATCGGCGTCGCGTCGGTGATCTTGTTGGTAGCAGTGGGAAACGGTGCTTCGGCGGCGATCACCGCGAGCATCCAGGGGCTGGGCACCGACGTGGTCAACGTGTCGCCGGTCCGCGGCGGCGGGCAGAGCAGCCAGGTCCGGCCGCTCACCGTGCAGGACGCGCATGCGCTGGTCGATCCGGTGGGCGCGCCGGACGTCAAGGCGGCGGCCCCGGTGGTGAACACCAGCGCGACCGCGACGTACGGACAGACTTCCTACGACATGTCGAGCGTGGTCGGCACCGAACCCAGCTACTTCACCACCACGAATCGTCAGATCGCCGACGGCCAGCTGTTCAGCGCCGAGGACGTGACGCAGGCGCGCAAGGTCGTGGTGCTGGGGCCGACGACAGCGCAGTCGATCTTCGGCACGGATGAACCGGTTGGGAAGAACGTGCTGGTCAACAGCATCCAGTTCACCGTGATCGGCGTGCTGCAGACTAAGGGCAGCACTGGGCTGCAGAACGCGGACGACGTCGCGATCGCCCCGATCAGCGCGGTGCAGAACTCGCTCGCCGGCTACGGCGGACTGAACCAGATCGCCGTGCAGGCGACCTCGGCTGACTCGATCGGGCTGGCGCAGGCTGAGGTCACCGCGATCCTCGACGCCCGGCACGGCATTTCGGCGTCGGCCAATCCGGACTTCCAGATCCAGAATTCCGCGCAGCTGTTGCAGACCCGCACGTCGGCGATCCAGACGTTCACCGTGCTGCTCGGCGCGGTCGCCGCGATCTCGTTGCTGGTCGGCGGGATCGGCGTCACGAACATCATGCTCGTCACGGTCACCGAGCGGATCCGCGAGATCGGCATCCGCAAGGCGATCGGCGCGCCGCGTTCGGCGATCCTCGGCCAGTTTCTCGCCGAGGCGACCATGCTGAGCCTGTTCGGCGGACTGCTCGGCGTGCTGATCGGGGTGGTCGGGAGCCGATTCAGCATCGCGGGCATCCAGCCGGTCGTGGTGCCGTCGTCGATCGCGCTCGCGTTCGCGGTTTCCGCACTGATCGGCCTTTTCTTCGGCAGTTTCCCGGCGAACCGGGCTTCGCGGCTGCGGCCGATCGACGCCCTCCGGCACGAGTAGGAGCGACATGTCCTCGTCGACCACCCAGCCGATCCCGACCCCGCCGGAGGAACCCGCCGCCCGGTCCCCGGAAGATCTCATCGCCGAACCCGCCGTCCAGGGCGATCTCACCGCTGAGCTGAAGCAGGTCGCGCGGCCGTTCGGCAAGCTGACGCTCGTGCTCGCCGGATTGCTCGTGCTGGCGCTTGCCTTCGCTGGCGGCGCGTGGACGCACGCCGCGTTCGGCCCGTCGAGCGGTGCTTCCGGTGCCCGTCCCGCGACCCCTGCTGGACAACCGGGCGCTGGCGGGCGAGCGGCAGGCGGTCGCGGCACGGTCGGCACCGTGGAGAAGGTCGACGGCAGTACGGTCACGGTGAAGACCATGCAGGGCAGTGAAGTAACAGTGTCCACTTCGGACAGCACGACGGTCGGCGTGACCCAGCCGGGCAAGCTCAGCGACCTCAAACCAGGGCAGACGGTGACGGTTCAGGGGCGCACCGGATCGGACGGTTCGGTGACCGCGCAGGCGATCGTGGCGCAGCCGGGCCGCTAGGGCACGTCGTTGAGCGCGATGATCGCGACGTTCAGCGCGGTCGTGTAGAGCAGCCACGCCAGATACGGCACGAGCAGCAGCGCGGCGACGCGGGAGCGGCGGTAGAAGAGCGCGATCGTCACGATCACGGTGAAATCGAGCAGCACGATGTCCACGCACGCGACCTGCGTCGAACCGCCCGCGAAGAACAGCGAGATCCACATCAGGTTGAACAGCAGGCCGATGCCGTACGCGGCGAAACCCTGGTTCTCGCCGTCAGTGCGCCAATAACTCCAGCCGGAAAAGGCGAGCACGACGTACAGGACTGTCCACACCGGACTGAACAGGGACGAGGGCGGGGCCCACTCCGGCAGCACGTACCGGTTGTAGGCGTCCGGCGCGGTCGTCGCGGCCAGCGCGCCCACCAGCGCGATGACGCCGACCAGCCCGAAGAACACCGCGAGCATCAGCCACGGATTCCGGTGATGTGTGGGCGCCGTCACGTTTCCTCCATGGCTGGCCCCGTCCATGTGCGCCCATCTTAGGAGCGGTCGGGCCGGTGCGCCGGGTGGCAAACGGGTGGCAGCTTGGGCGCCGCCGACACCCGGATGGAGGATTTGCAAGACTGGGACGGTGAGCACTGGCACCGAGCAGTCCAAAGCATGGTTCGCACGCGCCAAGGCGGCCGTTCCGGGCGGGGTGAACTCGCCGGTGCGCGCCTTCAACTCGGTCGGCGGCACGCCGCGGTTCATGGTCCGCGGCGAGGGCCCGTATCTGTGGGACGCCGACGGCAACCGCTACGTCGACCTCGTCTCCTCGTGGGGCCCGATGATTCTCGGGCACGCGCACCCGAAGGTGGTGGCCGCCGCTCGCGCGGCCGCGGAGCACGGGCTTTCCTTCGGCACGCCGACCATCGGCGAGGTCGAACTGGCCGAGGAGATCATCGGCCGGGTCGGCCCGGTCGAGCAGGTCCGCTTGGTCAACTCCGGCACCGAAGCCACGATGAGCGCCATCCGGCTGGCTCGCGGATTCACCGGCCGCGCCAAGATCGTGAAGTTCGCCGGTTGTTACCACGGCCATGTCGACGCGCTGCTCGCCGAAGCCGGCTCCGGCGTCGCGACGCTCGGCCTGCCGACTTCGCCGGGTGTCACCGGCGCGCAGGCCGCGGACACGATTGTGTTGCCGTACAACGATCTTGACGCGCTGCGGAGGTCTTTCGCGGAGAACGAGGGCCAGATCGCCGCGGTGATCACCGAAGCGGCCGCGGGCAACATGGGTGCGGTGCCGCCGGACCCCGGCTTCAACGCCGCGCTGCGTGACCTCGCGCACGAAAACGGCGCGCTGCTGATCATGGACGAGGTGATGACCGGCTTCCGCGTTTCGCGCGCTGGCTGGTTCGGCCTCGAAGGTGTCGCGGGCGACGTCTACACGTTCGGCAAAGTCATGTCCGGCGGCCTGCCCGCGGCGGCGTTCGGCGGTCGCGCGGACATCATGGCGAAGCTCGCGCCCGGCGGTCCCGTCTATCAGGCTGGCACGCTGTCCGGGAACCCGGTCGCGGTCGCCGCCGGTCTCACCGCGCTGCGCGAAGCCGACGACGCTGTGTACGCGAAGCTCGACGCCAACGCGAAGCGTCTCGGCGGCCTTTTCGAGAAGGCACTGAGCGAAGCGGGCGTCACGCACACTGTGCAGTTCGCGGGCAACCTGGTGAGCGTCTTCTTCACCGACAAGCCTGTACGCAACTACGCGGACGCGCAGGCCACCGAGACGTGGCGCTTCCCGGCGTTCTTCCACGCGCTGCTCGAAGCAGGCGTGTACCCGCCGCCGAGCGCGTACGAAGCGTGGTTCGTGAACGCAGCGATGGACGACGAAGCGTTCGCCGTCATCGAAGCCGCGCTGCCGGCGGCGGCGCGCGCGGCGGCTGAGGCGGTTCGCCCGTGACCACCGTCGTCCACATGCTGCGGCATGGCGAGGTCCACAACCCGGAGAAGATCCTCTACGGGCGGCTGCCGAACTTCCGGCTGTCGGAGCGCGGACAGCGGCAGGCGCTCACCGTCGCCGAGGCCGTGGCCGGACACGACCTGGCGTACGTCGTCGCTTCGCCGCTTCAGCGTGCGCAGGAAACCGCAGCACCCATCGCGGGCGCGCACCGGCTCGACATCGCCACTGACGACGGTCTCATCGAAGCCGCGAACGTCTTCGAGGGTCAGCGCGTGGCAGTAGGCGACGGCGCGCTGCGACAGCCGAAAGCGTGGCCGCACCTGGTGAATCCGTTCAAGCCGTCGTGGGGCGAGCCGTACGTCGAGATCGCGCACCGCATGCTCGGCGCGGTCCACCGTGCGCGCGTAAAGGCCGAAGGCCGCGAAGCGCTGTGCGTTTCGCACCAGCTGCCGATCTGGACGCTTCGCCGGTTCCTCGAAGCGAAGCGGCTGTGGCACGACCCGAGGCAGCGGCAGTGCTCGCTCGCGTCGCTCACCAGCCTGGTGTTCGACGGCGAGCAGCTGCTGGAGATCGTCTACAGCGAACCCGCGGGCACGACCGACCCCAAGGTGACCGGCGCATGAAACGGCGGCTGCTCGGGGTGCTGCTGGCCGCCGCGCTGGCCGTGACGGGCTGCTCGACCGGCAAGGACGCGGTCGTCTCGGGCGGCACCTTCACCTTCGTCTCGCCCGGCGGCAAGGTCGACATCACCTACCCGGTCAACGAGCGGCAGAAGGCCCCGGCGCTGGCCGGCGACGACCTGATGCACGAGGGCAAACAGCTCTCCATCGAGGACTTCCCCGGCAAGGCGCTGGTGATCAACCTGTGGGGCCAGTGGTGCGGCCCGTGCCGCGCCGAAGCGCCCGAGCTGGAGACCGCGAGCAAGCAGATCGCCCCGCTCGGCGCCAAGGTCATCGGACTCGACGTGCGCGACCCGGCACGCGACGTGGCGCAGGACTTCGTGCGCGATCGCGGCCTGACGTACCCGTCGATCTGGGACCCGTCCGGGCGCGTGCTGCTGCAGCTGGCCGGGTATCCGCGCAACATCATCCCGTCGACGCTGGTGCTGGACAAACAGCACCGGGTGGCCGCGGTGTTCCTGCGGCAGGTGCTGGCGTCGGACCTGGTTCCGGTGGTGCAGCGGCTCAGCGCGGAGAAATAGCCTCGGCCCCGCCGGACCCCGCGCTTCGCTCTGCCCGCCTTGCTCCGCCTCGCCCGTCCCAGCTTCGCCCCAATGCCACATTGGGTGCGTGGGATGCACCGAATGTGGCGTTGGGTGCGTGGGACGCACCCAAAGTGGCATTGGGGCGGCACGACCGGCACAGGACCAAGGTCCCGGCCCCGCTGTGGCGTAGGTCCTGCGAGCGGGCCCCGCCCGCCTCACGTCCAGCTCACTGCCTACTCTCAAGTGCGTGAACTCCGTGTCCGAGCTGGCGCTCTCCGGGCCGCTGCTGCTCGCCGCGGGTGTCGCGCTGGTGGCCGGGGCCATCTCGTTCGCGTCGCCGTGCGTGGTGCCGCTCGTGCCCGGGTACCTCGCCTACCTCGCGGCTCTCGTCGGCGCAGACGCCCCGGCGGTGCGCGACGGCGAGGAGCGCAAGAAGGGCCGCTACGCCGTCCTCGGCGCGGCGGGGCTGTTCGTGCTCGGGTTCACCGTGGTGTTCGTCGCGACCATGGGCACGCTGGTCTGGCTCGCGAACTCCTTGCTGGTCAACCAGGATCTGCTGCAGCGCATCGGCGGCATCCTCACCATTCTCATGTCGCTGGTCTTCCTCGGCTGGATTCCCGGGCTGCAGCGCGAGGTCCGCTCGCACCGCGTGCCCGGCGGCGGCCTGTGGGGCGCGCCGGTGCTCGGCGCGGTGTTCGGGCTCGGCTGGACGCCGTGCATCGGGCCGACGCTCTCGGCCGTCACCAGTCTCGCCAGTGCTACTGGCGGGGCCGCGGTCCGCGGGTACGTGCTGGTGCTCGTTTACTGCCTCGGCCTCGGCGTCCCGTTCCTGCTGATCGCGCTCGGTGCCCGCTGGGCCGTGCGCGCCACCGACTGGCTCCGCCGCAACGGCCGCCGCGTGCAGATTTTCGGCGGGGCGCTGCTGATGGTGGTCGGCATCCTGCTGGTCACCGGGCTCTGGGGAGAAGTCATGGGCTGGCTCCGCAACTCCGTCGCCTCCGATCTCGAGCTGCCGTTGTGACCACTACCGAAGCGCCCCCGGAGAACCCGAAGCCGTACCGGCCGTCCGCGGCCAAGCAGTTCCTGGCTTTCCTGCGCAACACCTGGCGCGGCCTGACGTCCATGCGCACCGCGCTGGTGCTGCTGTTCCTGCTGGCGCTCGCCGCGCTGCCCGGCGCGCTGCTGCCGCAGCGGCGGCTGAACGCGCCGAAGGTCGACGAGTACATCAGCGCGCACGGCTGGTGGGGTTCGCTGCTCGACAAGCTGGAGTTCTACGACGTCTACTCCAGCGTCTGGTTTTCCGCGATCTACCTGCTGCTGATGATCTCGCTGGTCGGCTGCCTCACGCCGCGCAGCTTCGAGTACATCAAGCAGATGAGGGCGAAGCCGGTGCTGACGCCGCGCAATCTCTCGCGCATGCCGCACCACCGGATCGCCCGGACCGCGCGCACGCCGGAGACGATCCGCGAGGACGTGCGCAAGCAGCTGTCCGGCTGGCGGCGCGTGGAGCGCGAGGAGGACGGCGGCGGGTTCAGCGTCTCGGCCGAGCGCGGCTACCTGCGCGAGACCGGCAACCTGCTTTTCCACTTCGGCATGCTCGGCCTGATCATTTTCTTCGCCCTCGGCAAGCTCTACAGCTACGAGGGCCAGGTCATCGTGCAGGCCAACGGCGGCCAGTTCTGCAACTCGGGCATCTACAACTACGACTCGTTCGAGGCCGGACTGCGCGTCGACGGCACCGACCTCGACCCGTTCTGCGTGAAGGTCAACGACTTCACCGCCCGCTACACCGCCACCAACCAGGCCGACTACTACCACTCGCACATCGAGTACCAGTCCGGCGAGGACCTGCAGACCGGCGCGTGGAAGCCGTACGACCTCGAGGTCAACGAGCCGCTGCGGACCGTCGGCGACCGGGTTTACCTGCTGGGCAACGGCTATTCGCCGCAGTTCACGGTGACCTTCCCGAACGGCGAGAAGCGCACCCAGAACACCCAGTGGATGTTCAGCAACCCGGCGACGATGCTGTCCGAGGGCGCGACGAAGTTCGACCAGCCGGGCGTCACCGACGAGGTTCAGCGGCGCACCAAGCAGCTCGCGATCACCGGCCTGTTCGCGCCGTCGTCGTTCATCCACGGCGGCGTGCTCACCTCGACCGCGCCGCAGCTGAACAACCCGATGGTCGCGGTCGACGTGCTGCGCGGCGACCTCGGTCTCGACGCGGGCCGCGGCCAGTCGGTGTTCTCGGTCGACCAGTCCCGCGTCCAGGACGGCAGGCTCAAGCGGGTCGCCCGCAAGAACCTCGCGGTCGGCCAGGAACTGACGCTCGACGACGGCACCAAGGTCCGCTTCGACGGCGTCAACAAATGGGTCAACCTGCAGATCTCGCACGATCCGACGCAGGGCTACGTGCTCGGCTTCGCGATCGTGATGTTCGCCGGGCTCGGGGCATCGCTGCTGGTCAAGCGGCGTCGCGTGTGGGTGCGGGTGCGGCCGGGCAAGGACGAGGGCGCGAGTACCGTGATCGAGGTCGCGGGGCTCGCGCGCACGGATCAAGCCGGATACGGCGAGGAATTCCAGCGGATCAGCGAACGGCTGGTCACGGGCCGGAAGGGCAGCTGAGGCATGGAAATCAACGAGACTCTCTCGCAGTACAGCGACCTGCTGTACACGACGACAGTGGCGATTTACGTGCTGGCGCTGCTGTTCACGCTCTTCGAGCAGGCGTTCGGGGCCAAGGGCCGCCTCGCCGCGGAGCGCAGCCGCCAGCGCGTGCTGGTCGGCGCGGGCGGGCCGGACTCCGACGATTCCGCCGGCATCGAGGACGGCGACGCGCCGGCCGAGCCCGAAGCCCCGCGCGCGGTCGGCCGCGCCGAGCGGATCGGCCGGATGGGCGCGGCGCTGCTCGTGCTGGGCGCGCTGCTGCAGCTGTCGGCGATCGTGCTGCGCGGACTCGCGGTGCACCGCGCGCCGTGGGGCAACATGTACGAGTACGGCATGGCGGTCACCTTCATCACCGTCGTCGCCTGGCTCGTGGTGATCAAGAAGTTCCCGGTCCGGCACCTCACCGGCTTCCTGCTGCTGCCCGTCGTGATCCTGATGTTCGTCAACGGCACGATGCTGTACACGGTGGCCGCGCCGGTCGTGCCCGCGCTGCAGTCGTACTGGCTCGTGATCCACGTGTCCGCCGCGATCGTCGGCTCCGGCGTCTTCCTGGTGCCGGGCGTGGCGAGCGTGCTGTACCTCTTCCGCACCGCCCACGACCGCAACCCGGCCAAGTTCGCCGGTTTCGGCCCGAAGCTGCCCGCCGCCGACGTGCTCGACCGGATCGCCTACCGGGCCACGATCGTGGCTTTCCCGATCTTCACCTTCGGCGTGCTGTGCGGCGCGGTGTGGGCCGAGGCCGCGTGGGGCCGGTTCTGGGGCTGGGACCCGAAGGAGACCGTCGCGTTCATCGCGTGGGTCATCTACGCGGCCTATCTGCACTCCCGCGCCACCGCGGGCTGGCGCGGCACCCGCGCGGCGGTGATCAACATCGTCGGGTTCGCCGCGACGATCTTCAACCTGTTCTTCGTCAACCTGGTGACCGTCGGACTGCATTCCTACGCCGGAGTGAGCTGAGCCGGGGGTCCGCCACCCGGACCGGGCCCCGGGCGACTACCGTCGTCGTCAGGGGCCCTTCGACGTACCCGGGAGGTTGGCAACGGTGACCGGACCCAGTGAAGAGACTGCCGGCGAACAGCAGTCCGAGCAGGCCCAGGAACCGGCTGCCATGTTCTCCGAAGAACGCACCGATTCGACGCCGCACCCCGGCACCGGGCCGTACGACGCGCAGCCGACGCAGGTCGTCGACCCGCCGCCGCAGGGGGCGTACCAGCCGCTGCCGCAGCCGGGCGGCTACCAGCCGCACTACGACCAGAATCTGCCCCCGTTGCAGCCGCCCGCGCACCAGCCGCAGCACGCCGCGCCGGGCGGGTACCAGCAGCCGCCTGGCGCTCCTCCGGCTGGAACTCCGGTGCCTTCTCCCGGTGCCGTTCCCCTGCCGGGTGCTCCGGGCGCGGCTCAGGGTCTTCCGCAGCCAGCGTCCGGCGCGGACGAACTGGCCACCGCCCACCTGGTGAAACAGCAGAAACGGGCACCGCAGTCGGGCTGGCGCAAGGCGGTGTACCTGGGCAGCGGCAAGCTGATCAACCCGGGGGAGAGCCCCGCGGACACCCGGCGGCGCGAGCTGATCGCGCGGGTCAACCAGCCGCTGCGCGGGTGCTACAAGATCGCGATGCTGAGTCTCAAGGGTGGCGTCGGCAAAACCACGACCACGACCACGCTCGGCGCGACCTTCGCGTCGCTGCGCGGCGACCGCGTGGTGGCGGTGGACGCGAACCCGGACCGCGGGACTCTGTCGCAGAAGATCGCCATCGAAACCACCGCGACCGTGCGGCACCTGCTGCGGGACGCGGACAAGATCACCCGCTACAGCGACGTCCGGTCCTACACCTCGCAGGGGTCGAGCCGGCTGGAAATCCTGGCCAGCGAACAGGACCCGGCGGTGTCGGAGGCGTTCTCCGAGAACGACTACCGGCGCACGGTGAACCTGCTGGAACACTTCTACAACATCGTGCTCACCGACTGCGGCACCGGATTGATGCACTCAGCGATGAAGGGCGTCCTGGACGTCGCCGATTCGCTGGTGGTGGTCTCGTCCGGTTCAGTCGACGGGGCCCGCAGCGCCTCCGCGACGCTGGACTGGCTGGAGGCCCACGGCTACGGCGACCTGGTGAAACGCTCGGTCGTGGTAATCAACTCGGTGCGCCCGAAGGGCAGTTCAGTCGACCTGGACAAACTGGCCGCGCACTTCGGCGCGAAAGTCCGGTCGGTATGCCGAATCCCGTTCGACGCCCACCTGGAAGAAGGCGCGGAGATCGAACTGGAACGCCTAGGCGGAGACACCCGGCTAGCCCTACTGGAACTGGCCGCAACCGTGGCAGACGGCTTCAGCGGCCGGGTCTGATCACCGAAGCTAACTACCCCAGCAGTCTTTGATCGCCCCTCAGACTCCGCCACCCAAGACCCGAGATCGCGCTGGTTTCTGGACTGAGCGATTTCGACGGCCCCCCGGGCCGGCGAAATCGGGAGGGAAGAAACCAGCTTCCCGGCGATCTCGGCGCCCCGGCGAAGCCGGGGCAATCAAACAGAGTCGTCTGGGCGCTCGCGCTGCTGTTCAGCGAGTTTGCGCAGGAATTCGGGGTCGTCGTCGGGGGCGACGGCCGGGCGGCGCTGCGGGACGCTGATGCGTTGCGCACCGAGTGCTCGCCACAACAGAACGGCGATGGTGATCGCGCCCACCGCTGCCAGCAAAGGAATCATGCCCGGGTCCTTCCGTGTTGATGGCGCCGGCGCGATCTCGCAGCGTGGTCGTGCGGCATCGTTGTGGAGAACTTTACTTGACCTGGGCGCAACGCGGCGAAGGGTCGTGACCGGCAAGCGATGCGGGAGGCACCCCTTGCCAGTCACGACCCTTCGGCGTGTGCGTGACCCTCGGCTCAGATCTTGCGGGTCGGTTCGCTGGCGTCCGTGGTGAGTTCGGCCAGCAGGTCGTTCACCTCGGATTCGCGGAACCGGCGGTGTCCGCCCGGCGTCCGGATCGAGCCGATGCGACCCGCGGTGGCCCAGCGGGTCACGGTCTTCGGGTCCACCCGGAACAGAGCGGCCACCTCACCCGGGGTGAGCAACCGTCCGCCCATGGTTGCGGTCATTTTCCGCCTCCTTAACGCCCAACTTGCTAAACCGGGGGCATCGGGCGATTTCGCCCGTCGCGCCCGGGTGGCCAACGCGGCAATCGTGGCACTTCACCCGTCGGGTACTCGAACGGTTGTCCTTGGGTAAAGAGCCCTTAAAGTGCAAAAGGGACATAACTCAGCAGATTCTCAGGATCGCTCAGCGCCCGTTCGCGCCCCGCTGACCAGGCATTTTCTGACAGACCGCGCCGGGATCCGGGTAAAGGTTGGGCAAAGGCCGAGTCTGGGCGGCGGCGGGCGCTGAGGTTGCTGTGACGCAGGAGACAATCCGGGGCCTACCGGGATGAGCCGGTCGCGCGGGCGCGCCGCATAATGAGCCGGTGGATCAGCTGGACCGGAAGATCATCGCCGAGCTGCGGGCCAACGGCCGGGCTACCTACGCCGACCTCGGCCGGACGGTGGGGCTCTCCGCGTCGTCGGTGCACGAACGCGTCGGGAAGCTCGAAGCGGCGGGCGTGATCACCGGGTACCACGCGATGGTCGACCCGAACACGGTCGGCCTCGGCGTCACCGCACTGGTCGGCATCCATCCCACCGACACCGCCACCGACGAGGACGTCGCCGCTTCGCTCGGCGAACTGCCCGAGGTGGAGAGCTGTTACGCGGTCGCGGGCGACGAGGCCTTCGTGGTCAAGGTGCGGGTTTCGACGGTGGACGAGCTGGAGCTGACCCTCGGCAGGCTGCGCCGCATCCCCGGCGTCGGCCGCACCAATACGACAGTGGTGCTCTCCACCCGGTTCGAGGGCCGCCCCAACAACGCGGGCCTGGACGAAGACCCGGCAAGCGGGGCGTAGCCTGTTTCGGTGTGAGCGAGACACCGGACCACCTTCCCCGTGACCTGACGGTGTACTTGATCGCGCGGTTCGCGCTCGTCGCGGTGGTCGCGGTCGTGCTTTCGCTGGTCGGCGTGCCGCTGCTGGTCTCTTTGCTGATCGGGCTCGTCGTCGGCCTTCCGCTCGGGCTGCTGCTCTTGCGCGGGCTGAACCAGCGCGTGACGGCTGGCTTGGCCAAGCGCAACGAATCCCGCGCGCGTGCTCGTGCCCAGCTGCGTTCGCAGCTGCGCGGCGAGACCTCGGCCGACGACTCCGCGGCATGAGCAAACCGCACAGCCGGGCCTGGGTCCGCGAAGCCGTCCGCATCATCGAGGCCGACGCCAACCGCAGCGCCGACACTCACCTGCATGTCTTCCCGCTGCCTCCGGAGTGGGGCATCGACCTTTACCTGAAGGACGAGTCGGTGCATCCGACCGGCTCGCTCAAGCACCGGCTCGCGCGTTCGCTGATCCTGTACGGCCTGGTCAACGGGCACATCGGCCCGGACACCGTGCTGGTCGAGGCGTCCAGCGGGTCGACCGCGGTGTCCGAGGCGTACTTCGCGCGGATGCTCGGCCTGCGGTTCGTGACCGTCGTGCCGCGGCGGACCAGCAAGGAAAAGATCGCGCTCATCGAGTTCTACGGCGGCGAATGCCATTACGTCGACGCGGCCCCGGCGATGTACCCGGAGGCCGAGCGGCTGGCCGCCGAGTGCAACGGGCATTACCTCGACCAGTTCACCTACGCCGAGCGCGCGACGGACTGGCGCGGCAACAACAACATCGCCGAATCGGTGTTCGCGCAGATGCGTGCCGAACGCCATCCGGTGCCGTCGTGGATCGTCGTCGGCGCGGGCACCGGCGGGACGAGCGCGACGTTCGGCCGCTACGTCCGGTACAAGCGGCACACCACGAAGATCTGCGTGGTGGACCCGGAAAACTCGTCCTTCTACGGCGCGTGGGAAACCGGTGCGCTGGACTACGCGACCGGGATGCCGTCGCGGATCGAGGGCATCGGGCGGCCGCGCTGCGAACCGTCGTTCGTGCCCGGCGTGATCGACGAGATGTTCCAGGTGCCCGACGCCGGCTCCCTGGCGGCGATCCGGTTGCTGCGGGAGCGCACCGGGCACTGGGCGGGCGGTTCAACCGGGACCAACCTGTACGGCGCGTTCCAGCTGATCTCGCGGATGCTGGCGGAAGGCCAGGCGGGTTCGGTGGTGACGCTGCTGTGCGACGGCGGCGAGCGGTACGCGAACACGTACTACTCGGACGATTGGCTCAACGAGCAGGGGATCGATCTCGCGCCGTACCGGGCGCGGTTCGACGAGTTCCTGCTCACCGGCCGGTTCGACGGCTAGCGTCCGCCTGGTATCCCAGCACCAGCACGACGATCAGCCGGCGCAACCGGTCCTCGAAGTCGAGGCGGGAGCCGGACAGGCGCGGGTCCTTGATGGCTTCCCGGACGGCTTCGTTCGGGTGCGCCAGCGGCCACATTCCCGCGGTGAACATGAAGATCGCGGAAGACAGTTCTTGCGCGGTTTCCGCGGAAAGGCCCGGCAGCGCGGCGCGCAGCAGGTCGGCGGTGCGGGCGTTGTGCTTCGCCGACCGCAGCTTGTAATCCCGCGCGATCTCCGTCGAGACGTTCCGCTCCAGCACGTTCGCCAGCACGCTGATCAGTTCGCACAGCACCGGTCGCGTCGCCAGCGAACGGGCGAGGGCCGCGGCGACCTCCGGCAGTTCGCCGTCGAGGGCGAGCGAGTCGAGCCACGCGCCGCGAGCGCGGTCGAGCACCTCCAGGTAAACGGCTTCCCGGGTGGGGAAGTAGCGCGCGACGTTCGAGGCCGACAGTCCTACCCGGCGGGCCAGTTCGCGCATGCTGATCTCGCCGACGGACGACTCCGTCATCAGCTCCTCGGCCACGTCGAGAATCGCCTCGCGGCGGGCTTCCACCTGCTCGGGACTGCGGGCGCGCTGGAACTCTGACACGTCTCGAAGTGTAACAGGACACTGCTCTCTTGCTAAGAGAACAGTGTCCTGTTAGCTTCGAAGGATAAGAGAGCAGTGTTCTGTTAAATCCGGCAAGGAGATCCCGATGCGTACTTACGACCAGCTCTTCCTCGGCGGCCGCTGGACCGAGCCCGCCACGACCGACACCTTCGAAATCCGTTCGCCGCACGACCGGACGCTGGTGGGCCGCGCACCGAAGGCTTCAGCGGCCGACGTCGATCGCGCGGTGGCGGCGGCCAGGCGTGCGCTCGAACCGTGGGGGAGAACTTCGCTGGACGAACGGCTGCGCCTGGTCGAGCGGTTCAACGAACTGCACGCCGCCCGCGCGGACGAAATCGCCGAGCTGATCACCTCGGAGAACGGCTCGCCGAGCTGGTTCACCAGCTGGACCCAGCACAACCTCCCGGAGCGGACGGCCGCGTGGCTCAAGACGGCGCGAGAGTTCTCCTGGGAGGAAACGCTGACCGACGAGGCGGGCAACCGGACCATCGTGCGTGCCGCGCCGATCGGGGTGGTGGCGGCGGTGATCCCGTGGAACTCGCCGCATTCGGCCGCGCTGGTGAAGCTGATCCCGGCGTTGCTGGCGGGCAATCCCGTACTGCTGAAGGCCGCGCCGGAAACCGCGCTCGACGCGATGCTGCTGGCGGAGATCTTCGAGGAGGCCGGTTTCCCCGAGGGCGTGGTGAGCGTGTTCGCGGCCGACCGCGACGTGAGCGAGCACCTGGTGACGCACCTCGGCGTGGACAAGATCGCGTTCACCGGCTCGACGGCGGCCGGGCGGCGGATCGCGTCGCTCGCCGGACAGCAGCTCAAGCGCGTGGGACTGGAACTCGGCGGCAAGTCCGCGGCGATCGTGCTCGCGGACGCGGAGCCGAAAACCGTCGCCGAGGGGATCCGGAGCGCGACGTTCGCCAACAACGGCGAGATGTGCGTGGCCCACACGCGGATCTACGCGGCGCGCGAGCGGTACGCCGAGATCGTGGCCGCGCTCGCGGAAATGGCCGACGGGCTCGTGGTCGGCGACCCGGCTAAGCCGGACACGTTCGTCGGGCCGATCGTGCGCCAGGACCAGTACGAGCGCGTGCTGTCGTACCTGCGGCTAGGCGTCGAGGAGGGCGCGCGGATCGCGGCGGGAGGGCCGGAACCGCTCGCGAATCCTGAACTGGCGAACGGGTTCTACGTGCGCCCGACGGTGTTCGCCGACGCCACGAACGACATGCGGATCGCGCGGGAGGAGATCTTCGGGCCGGTGCTCGTGGTGATCCCGTTCGACACCGAAGAGGAGGCGATCCGGCTCGCGAACGACTCCGACTACGGCCTCAGCGGCGGCGTGTGGACGGCCGACGCGGCGCGCGGCGTCGAGATCGCGCGGGCCGTGCGCACGGGCACCTTCCACGTCAACGGTGCGCCGCGGCATGGGAGCGCGCCGTTTGGCGGGTTCAAGGCCAGCGGGGTCGGCCGCGAGTACGGCTCGCACGGGCTGGCGGAGTTCGTGGAGTGGCAGGCGATCGCGGTGGGCCGCTAGAGCGCCAGCGCGGCACTTCCGACCTCGCGCCGCCTCGGGCGTGGTTCGCCGAGGTCCTGCTCACCGGCGGGTTCACCGGTTAGCTGTCCAGCAGTTTGGCGACGGCTTCGGGATCTTCGGTCATCGCGTTGTGGCGGGTCGGGAGCACGTGGACCTGCCACCCCGGGTCGGCTTCGAGCCGGGTGCGGAGTTCGGTGAAGGGCGTGGCTTCCCATCCGGAGCAGTAGACGAACTCACGCCGGGGGACCTTGGCGAACGCTCCGGTGAGCCGAACCGTCTGGAGCAGCGAAGCGAGCGGATGGGGACGGCGGCGAGAATCCCGCCCGTCGCGCTCGGGCGGGCGGACGGCGTAGCCGGTGTCCGCGGCACCGGCCACGAATGCCTGCCGGTACGCCTCGCTGGTCGAGGACCAGCACGAATCACCGTCGCTGGGCACGTAGGCGTCGAGGTGCACGACCCGGGAAACCCGGCCGTCGGCCCGGTCGGCAGCGGCGGCGATCACCAGCCCGCCGTAGCTGTGGCCGACGAGTGTCGCGTCGGTGATGCCGGCGCGATCGAGGAGTGCCAGTACGTCGTCGGCGTGGGTGTCGAGGTTGGCGCCGGCGACCGTCGCGGCGTCGTCGTCCGGCCGCAGACCGGTCAGGGTCAAGGCGTGCACGGTGTGCCCGGAACGCTCCAGCAGCGGCACCACCGCCTCGAAGACCCAGCCGCCATGCCAAGCACCGGGGACGAGAACGAACGTCGACATGCGTTTCTCCCTTAAGCCGCAACAGCCTGTTCGAGAGAAAGCCTTTCAAGAAATCCGGGTGGCTCGTTAACGCTACAATGCCAGTTGATGCCCGTTCCCCGCCAACCCAGTGCGGAATCGTACCTGTGGCCCTCCGGCGGCAGGCACCTCTGGCCGTCCGGCGAAACCAGCGAGCTGCAATCGCATGAACGGGGACACCTCGTCTACGCGGCCCGAGGCGTTCTTGTCGTGCAGACCGAGCACGGCACGTCGCTCGCGCCCGCCAACCGAGTCGCCTGGACACCCGCCGGGTTCCCGCATTTCCACCGCGTCCACGGCGACACCGACCTCCGGATCGTGTTTCTCGAGCCGTCGCTGGCCCGGCTTGTCTCGGATCGGCCAGCGGTGTTCCGGACTTCCGGCCTCGCTCGCGAGGTCCTGCTCGCGCTGACCGGGCCACGCAATTACGAAGGCTCCGGCTACCGCCCCTCCGCGCGTGCCCGTCTCCACCGGGTCCTCGTCGACGAACTTCGCGAAGCACCCGACCCGCCCCTGCAACTGCCCGCGCCACGAGACGACCGGCTGCGGGCGATCGCGGAGAGGCTGCACGAGAATCCAGCGGACAACGCCACTCTGGCCGAACTCGGGAAGTCGATCGGAGCCAGCGCGCGCACCCTCAGCAGGCTGTTCCACGACGAACTCGGCATGACCTTCTACGAGTGGCGCACCCAGCTCCGCATCTACCACGCGCTAGTGCTCCTCGCGGACGGTCACGACACTGTCCGCACCGCCTACGCCTGTGGCTGGGCCAATCCCAGCGGCTTCATTGCGGCGTTCACCGCCGTCATCGGGACCACGCCGGGGCGCTACCGAAGCGGCCGCTAGATCGCCAAGGCGACCGCGCTGAGCACGGCCCAGGCCAGCATCGCCATGCCGGTGTCGCGCAGGGCCGGGATCAGCTCCCGGCCCTTGCCGCCACCGCCGACGGCCTTGACCGGCTTGAGCAGCAGCGGCGCGGTCGCGAACGTGATGAACAGCAGCGGGTGCCAGATCCCCATCAGCACGGTGAGCGCGTACGGCACCGTCACCAGCGTCAGGTAAAGCTTGCGCGTGCCGCCGTCGCCCAAGCGGGTCGCCAGGGTGCGCTTGCCGGATTCGAGGTCGGTGGGGATGTCGCGGAGGTTGTTCGCGACCAGCACGGCCGTCGAGAACGAGCCGACGGCCACCGCGCAGCCCAGCGCGTCCCAGCTGACCCGGCCCGCCTGCACGTAAACCGTGCCGAGGACGCCGGCCAGCCCGAAGAACACGAAGACCGCGATCTCGCCCAAACCGTAGTAGCCGTAAGGCTTTTTGCCGCCGGTGTAGAACCACGCGCCGAGGATGCACAGCGCGCCCATCGCGAGCAGCCACCAATATCCGCTCAGCGCGACGAGCGTCAGTCCCAGCACCCCGGCGAGACCCAGCGAGGTCAACGCGGCGCGCAGCACGGCCTTCGGGTTCGCCGCGCCGGAGCCGACGAGCCGAAGCGGGCCGACGCGGTGCTCGTCGGTGCCGCGGATGCCGTCGGAGTAGTCGTTGGCGAAGTTCACACCGATGATCAGCGACAGCGCGACCAGCAACGCGAGCAGCGAACGCCACCAGGAGAACGCGTCGAGAGCGATCGCCGCCCCGACCCCGGCCACGACCGGCGCGATCGCGTTCGGCAGCGTCCTCGGCCGCGCGCCTTCGATCCACTCACTGACTGTCGCCATGGGCTCCATTCAACGCCATGCGATCTTCACCCGTTCGGTACCCGGCCAAAAGCCGTGAAGGACTCCTTGAGGGAATCAGATTCCCTCAAGGAGTCCTTCACGGAACGAGGCGGGACACCACTGCCTGTCGATCGATCTTCCCCGGCCCGCGCAACGGCAACTCGCTGACGAACTCGATGCGTTTCGGCGTAGCGGCCGGACCCAACTCCGCACGGACCGCGGCTCGCAGCGACGCTTCGTCCGCTGAGCCCACCACCATCGCCACGACCGCCTCGCCCCACTGCGGATCGGGAACGCCCACGACACAGGCGTCCCGCACCCCGGGCTGAGCGCCGAGCAGCCGTTCGATCGCGGCGGCAGACACCTTGACCCCGCCGGTGTTGATGACGTCGTCCGCACGCCCGAGCACCTCGACCCGGCCGTCCGGCAGCAGCCGTCCGCGGTCGGAGGTACGAAAAGCGCCGTCCCGGAACGACTCCGCGGTCAGCTCCGGAGCGAGCCGGTAGCCGTGCGACAGAACCGGGCCGGAGATCCACAGCCGCTCGTCGGCGTCCGGCTCCACCTGCACGCCGTCGAGCGGGACACCGTCGTAGACGCAGCCGCTCGCGGTCTCGCTCATGCCGTACGAGGGAACGATCCGCACGCCTTCCTCGGCCGCCTGCGCCCGCAGTTTCGGCGAGGTGGCGGCGGCGCCCAGGATGATCCCGTCGAACGCCTTCGCCGCGGCCAAGCCAGCGCCGCCGTCGTCGAGCAGCCGGACGAGTTGGGTCGGCACGAGCGCGGTGTAGCGCGGCCCGTTCTCCGCCAGCACCGGTGCGGCTGCGGCGGCGAATTCGTCCGGACGGAAGCCGGTGCCGGTCAGGAACGCCGGTTTCGTGCCCGCCAGCCGTGCCCTGATCAGGACTTGCAGGCCGCCGATGTAGTGCGCGGGCGTGGCGAGCAGCCAGTGGCCGGGGCCGCCGAGCCGGGCGTGCGTGGCCGTCGCGGACGCGATGAGCGCTCGTGGCGACAGCAGCACGCCTTTTGGGGCCCCGGTGGAGCCAGAGGTGGCGATGATTACGGCGGTGTCCGGTTCGACCGGGCGGTCCGGGGCCATGGCTTCGAGCAGCGCGGGGGCCGACGGATCCGCCGAGTTCAGCGGAAGCACCGCCGGACCGCCGTCGAGAGCAGCCGCCAGGGCCGCGTCGAGGGCGGTCAGCGCGTCGGCGCTGCCGTCGAGCCACACCACGTGCACGGGAAACGACCTTCTCAGTAGTAGTACGGGTAGTCGGACCAGTCCGGGTCGCGCTTCTCCAGGAACGCGTCGCGCCCCTCGACAGCCTCGTCCTGCATGTACGCCAGCCGGGTGGTTTCTCCGGCGAACAGCTGCTGCCCGACGAGCCCGTCGTCGATCGCGTTGAACGCGTACTTCAGCATCCGCTGCGCGGTCGGCGACTTGCCGACGATCGTCCAGCCCCATTCGAGCGCGACCCGCTCCAGCTCGGCGTGCGGAACGACCTCGTTGACCGCGCCCATCCGGTGCATTTGCTCGGCGGTGTAGTCGCGGCCGAGGAAGAAGATCTCCCGCGCGAATTTCTGCCCGACCTGCCGGGCGAGGCCCGCCGAGCCGTAGCCCGCGTCGAACGAGCCGACGTCGGCGTCGGTCTGCTTGAACCGCGCGTGCTCGGCCGAGGCGAGGGTGAGATCGCACACCACGTGCAGCGAGTGCCCGCCGCCCGCGGCCCAGCCGGGCACCACGGCGACCACGGGTTTCGGCATGAACCGGATCAACCGCTGGACCTCGAGGATGTGCAGCCGCCCGGCCCGCGCCGGGTCGACCGTGTCCGAGGTCTCGCCGCTCGCGTACTGATACCCGGAGCGTCCGCGAATACGCTGGTCACCGCCGGAGCAGAATGCCCAGCCGCCGTCCTTCGGCGACGGGCCGTTGCCGGTGAGCAGGACGCACCCGACGTCCGGGCTCATCCGGGCGTGGTCGAGCGCCCGGTAGAGCTCGTCGACGGTGTGCGGACGGAAGGCGTTGCGGACCTCCGGACGGTCGAAAGCGATCCGGACCACCCGTTTGCCGGAGCGGGCATCTCGCGAACGGTGGTAGGTGATGTCGGTGAAGGAGAACCCTTCGACCTCGGACCAGGCGGCGGGGTCGAACAGCTCGGAAACTCGGGCGTCATCCACGTTTGGGAGAATAGGACCTGTGGACATGATCGCTGTGCCTGACGCCGCCCCCGGGGAGAGCCCGTCGGACGGTGCCCTAACGGGGGCCTGCCGGTGAACCCGTCCACCGCGCAGGCCAGGGTCATCGTCGACGAACTCGTCCGCAACACCGTGTCGCACGTTGTGTTGTGTCCAGGATCTCGCAACGCGCCGCTGTCCTTCGCGCTCTACGACGCGGCCGCGTCGGGACGGCTGAAGCTGCACGTCCGCATCGACGAGCGGGGGGCGGCGTTCCTCGCGCTCGGCATCGCGGCGCGCACCGGCCGTCCGGCGGCGGTGGTCTGCACCTCCGGCACCGCGGCGGCGAACTTCCACCCGGCCGTGCTGGAGGCCGACCGGGCGGGCGTGCCGCTGATCGTGCTCACCGCCGACCGTCCGCCGGAGCTGCGCTCGGCGGGCGCGAGCCAGGTGATCAACCAGTACGAGCTGTACGGCGACGCCGTCCGCTACTTCGACGAGCTGGCCGTCGCCGAGCGCCGGGCCGGGCAGAACTCCTACTGGCGCAGCCAGATCTGCCGGGCGTGGAACGCCGCGTACGGCGAGTGGCGCTGCGGTCCCGTGCATCTGAACATCCCGTTCCGCGAGCCGCTGGTGCCTGATCTCGACGATGACGGCGAGTGGTACGAATCGCTCGAAGGCCGTCCGGACGGCGAACGCTGGACCGAGCTGCCGGACTTCGGCGCGCTGCCCTCGTTCGTGGTGCCCTCGGCCCGGCACGGCCTGGTGATCGCGTGCGACACCGGCGCGCAGGCGGCCAGCGAATGGGCCGAACAGCACGGCTGGCCAGTGGTTTCGGAGACCGGCGGGCTGGGGCTGTCCGGCGCGACCGCGATGTCGTCCGGCGCCTGGCTGCTGGGCGTCGAGGAATTCATCTCGCGGCACCGTCCCGAGCAGGTGCTGTGCCTCGGCCGTCCGACGGTGTTCCGGCAGGTGCAGCAGGTGCTGTCGGACCCCGAGGTCGAGGTGCTGCTGGTGCGGCCGGATTCGGACTGGCCCGCTCCCGCGCACAACGTCCGCCAGGTCGGGCAGTGGTTCGCCGAACCGACGAAGCCCGCCGACCCGGAGTGGCTGGCGAGCTGGCAGCGCGCGGACGCCGCGGCCAGCCAAGCGGTCTCCACCGCACTGGCCGCCGAGCCGTGGCCGAGCGGCGTGCGGGTGGCGACTGAGCTGGTCGACGCTCTGCCGGAAGGCGCGTTGCTGGTGGTCGGCTCCTCGAACCCGACGCGCGATGTCGCGCTGGCCGGACGGCTGCGTCCGGACGTCCTGGTGCACCGCAACCGCGGTGTCGCCGGAATCGACGGCACGGTGTCGACGGCCATCGGCGCGGCCACGGTGCACCGCGCGCCGTCGTATGCGCTGCTCGGCGACCTGACGTTCCTGCACGACGCGTCCGGCCTGCTCACCGGGCCCGCGGAGGAGCTGCCGGACCTGACGATCGTGGTGCTGAACGACGACGGCGGCGGCATTTTCTCGCTGCTGGAGCAGGGCGCGCCGGAACACTCGGCGAGCTTCGAACGGGTCTTCGGCACCCCGCACGGTGCGGATCTGGGCGCGCTCTGCGCGGGCTACCGGGTGCCGCACGTGGTGGCCGAGACGGTCGAAGAATTCCGCGCCGCGCTGCGGCCAGTGCCGGGCTTGCGGGTGGTCGAGGTCCGGGTCGACCGGGCACAGCACCGGAATCTCCACGCGCGGCTGAAGTCCGCGGTGGCGGAAGCGGTGGGGACGGTCTGACCGGCGGGGAGCCGGTGAAATCGGGGGATGTGCGTGAACGAGGCGGACCCGCACCCGCGGGGACGGTGGGCCTGGTTCAGCTCGGCGGTCGCCGCGCTGGCCCTGGCCGGGCTGGTGTGCTCGTATTTCTCGTCGTTTCTGGTGATGGCCAGCGACAACTGCTTCGCCGGGGACAGCCGGGCCATCTGCAGCGCGGCCGGACAGCAGGCGGTCGCCTCGCTGCCGTGGGTCGGCTGGTTCGCGGCGCTCGCCGGGTCGTTCGCGATGGCCGGGCTGGCCGTGCGGCGCGGCTGGGGACCGTGGCCGGGGCTGTACGCGGGCCCGATCCTGTACGGCATTCCGATCGCGATCGCGTGGTGGATCGCCGAAGCCGGCTGATCTTCCCAGTGCGTAAGAACCCGTCCTTCGGACGTGTCTGCGGAGTGCCTGCGTGGATACGTTCGGTCGCATTGGCCACCTTGGAGGAACCATGCGATCGAGAACTCGGGCCGGGATCGGTGCGGTTGCGGCTGGAGTCGCGACGGTGCTGCTGGCAGGCACCGCTTCGGCCGTACCGGCGCCGGGCTCGCCGGGCGTCGGCGACCCGTACTACCCGAACGCCGGCAACGGCGGCACCGACGTGCAGCACTACGACATCCGCGTGAGCTACCAGCCGGAAACCGACCTCCTGTCGGGCACCACGACGCTGCTGCTCACCGCCACCCAGGACCTGTCGCGGTTCGATCTGGACTTCGCGCTCAAAGCGTCGAAGGTGCTGGTGAACAACCGGCCGGCGCAGTTCGCGAACTCCAACGGCGACGGCGAGCTGGTGATCACCCCGGCGCAGCCGCTGCTCAAGGGCCAGTCCGCGACGGTCGTCGTGAGCTATTCCGACACCCCGTCGACGGCGAAGGTCGGCAACCTGAACACGTGGAAGAAGGGCGCTTTCGGCGCGCTCGGCATCGACGAACCGCAGAGCTCGCAGTGGTGGTTCCCCTCCAACGACCACCCCACCGACAAAGCGACTTACGACGTGTCGATCGAGGCCCCGGACGGCCTCGCCGCCATCACGAACGGCACGCTCGTGAAGAAAACCAAGAAGCGCGCCGGCTGGACGCGGTGGAACTGGCGCAGCACCCAGCCGCAGGCGACCTACCTGACGTCGTTCATCGTCGGCAAGTACGACGTGGTCCAGTCCACGACGCCGGACGGCAAACCGTTCATCACCGCCTACGGCTCCGACCTCGGGGCCTCGCTCGACGCGGCCAAGGCGAGCGTGGAGCGGACGCCGGAGGTCGACGAGTTCCTGGCGTCGCAGTTCGGCCCTTACCCGTTCGAGGCTCAGGGCGGCGTCGTGACCAGCGGGATCGGCTTCTCGCTGGAAAACCAGACCCGGCCGACCTACGGCGCGCGCAACTTCGCCGCCGGTGCCAACACCACGCTGATCGCGCACGAGAACGCCCACCAGTGGTTCGGCGACAACGTCTCGCTGGGCAAGTGGAGCGACATCTGGCTGAACGAGGGCTTCGCGTCCTACGCCGAGTACCTGTGGACCGAGCATCAGGGCGAGGGCACGACCGCGGAACTCGCGCAGTACGCGTACGACTCCTACGCCGCCGACGACCCGTTCTGGCAGGTCCTGCCGGGCGACCCGGGCGAGCCGAAGCAGTTCGACCGCGCGGTGTACGACCGGGGCGCGATGGCCGTGCAGGCGTTGCGCACCAAGGTCGGCGACGAGGCGTTCTTCTCGATTCTTCAGCAGTGGCAGGCAGCGAAGGCAGGCAAGGCGGCGGTGATCCCGGAGTTCATCGCACTCGCGGAGAAGGTGTCGGGCAAGCCGCTGCAGGAGCTGTTCCAGACCTGGCTGTTCACCAAGGGCAAGCCCGCTGTCGGTCCTAATGGGACGGTCACGGCTTTCGCCGCGCACGCGAAGCCGAAGGCGTGGGACCAGATCCAGGCGAACCACCGCGCGCTCGCGGAGGCCGGCCGACACTGAAATTCGCTTGCGTGGCCGCGAGATCCTGGAGAGTTCCGCTCTCTCAAGGAGGATTCGGTGGCCATGAAAGTGCGGGCGCAGCTCCGCCACGCCCGGCTCGACGGCCGGGAGTGGCGGGTGCTGCGCCCGGATCCCGGTCTGGATACCGCGCTGTTGTTCCGGCTCGACCCGGACATGGAGATGTCGCAGGTGGAGATGTACGTCGACCGCCGCGCGGCTTACCGGATCGGGGTGCTGTGGCTGCTGGCCGCGCGGTCCCGGCACACGATCATCCACCTGCCGTTGCGCGCCGGCCGGATCCCCGCCGAACCGGAGTTCTCCGGCCGTCCGCTGGATCTCGTGCTGAGCCAGCACACCGCGCACCTGCGTCCTTCGCAATGGCCGCGATTGAAGGCGGCGCTCGGCCCGGCGCGGCCGCATACGGTGCGGGTCCCGGCCGATCGGTATCCGATCGAATGGCCGGAGTGGCCGGTCCGGGACCGGCTGCTCGACCGGTTCCACGCCGACACGATGTTCCTGACCGGCAGCGCGGCGGTCTTCCGGTACGTCGCCGAGCACTTTCTCGATCTGGCGTTCAGCGCACCGGGTTCGGCTCCTGGGGAGGAAACCCCGCAGCACGCCTGTTTCGATGTGCATTACTCGACTCGGATGATGGTGAACACGTACTGCCTGCACGTGATGTACCGGGCGCATTGGCTGCCGAGTGCCGAGCTGGTCGGCGGGCCCGACTAAACTCTGGGTGTGGCAGCAAGGAGTGTGCAGGCGCGGCGAATCGGATGGTTCGCCGTGCTGGGCGTAGCTGTGCTGCTCACAGTGATGTGCGTGAGCCTGGTTTTCGCCGCGTTCCGCAACGACAACGCCATCGAAGCGCATCCGGGCACCGCGACCGCGACGGTCGAATCGGTGGCGTTCGACCGCACGATCATCCAGTACCAGACCCCGGACGGCATCGTGCACAGTCCGCCGACCGGGGTGCTGTACCCGTCGGGTCTCGCCGCCGGTCAGCTGGTGTCGATCGAGTACGACACGACCAGCCCGGAGCTGACCCGGGTCGCCGGCCGGACCGCGACGCTGACGCTGCTGCCGGTCGGGATGACGGTGCTGATCACGTGGCTCGTGGCGGGCCCGCTGCTGTGGTGGCTGCGGCGGTTGATCAAGCGGGACCGGGCTGTGACTGCTCCGGAGCCGGTGCCCGCGAAGGTGTGAGGTTTGCGTCCCGGCAGGTCCGTGAGGGGAACCTTCACGGACTCTGAGTCCCTCAGGGTTCCCCTCACGACCTTCAGGTGCCGATGGTCGCCGTCTCCTGCCACCAGCCGAGTACCTCATCCGCGACCCCAGGCGCAGCCACCAGCAGACCGTCCGTAGGCAGCGCGGTGTCCTCACCGTGCTTGTCCAGCACCACCGCCCCAGCCTCGATCGCCATCGCGACCGACCCGGCCACGTCCCATTCGTGGTAGCTGTGCAGCACCGCCGCGGCCGCGTGGCCCAGCGCGACCTGCGCGATCGACAACGCCGCCGACCCCAGCACCCGCACTCCGGCGTGCGCGGCCGCCGCTCGTTCGATGAACTCGCCCATTCCCGGCCACGGCCCCTTGCGCGCCAGCTCGGTGCAGACGATCGCTCCCGCGGTACCCGAACGGTCCACCAGCTTCAGCGGTTTCCCGTTAGCCCGCGCGCCCCGGCCGCGGGCAGCGGCGTAGATCTGCGCCCGGTACGGGTCGGCGACGACGCCCACTACGGGCCCGCTCGCGTCGACCAGGGCGAGACTGTAGGCGCACCAAGGCACTCCGGCGACGTAGTTCGCGGTGCCGTCCACCGAATCGACCACCCAGCGGTACTCCGCGACGTCGGCTCCGTGGTCGGCACCGAATTCGTGGCCTACCACCGGGATTCCGGGGAACTCCGCGGTCAGTACGCGACGGGTGTGCCGTTCCAGGATCCGATCGGTGTCGGTGACCCAGTCGAACGGCGAATCCAGCGTCGCCGGGTGCGCGCCGCGGCCCGCGGTCGCGGTGATCACGTCGGTGGCGTCGTTCGCCAGCCGCCCGGCGACCTCGAGTGCTCGGGAGAGCAGCCCGGGTTCCACGGGCCGCGACGGCCTGGAGGACAAGAGGGTCATGCCTGCTTAGTCTGGGCGCTCCTGGTGTCCGGGACACGACCGGCAGATGACATGTCGTGGCGAATCCGTCGACGGTCGGTGGCCGGACGCGGACGCTGCGGAGTGTTTCGCCACCGTTGGCCGGTCGGTTACGCGGGATTGGCCCGCCTCGCCTGCGGTTTTGCGACAGTGACGCGGTGCGAGTCGCCATAGTCACCGAAAGTTTCCTGCCCCAGGTGAACGGCGTGACGAACTCCGTCCTGCGGGTCGTCGAGCACCTGGTCGAATCCGCGCACGACGTGCTGGTCGTCGCGCCGGGGCCGGGCCCGTCGAGTTACCGCGGCGCCCCGGTCGTCCGCATCCCGGCGCTGGACTTCCCCGGCGTGAACTCGCTGCCGATCGGCCTGCCGACGCGCACCGTGCTCACCGCGCTGGCCGATTTCGGCCCGGACGTCGTGCACCTCGCTTCGCCGTTCGTGGTCGGGGCGCGCGGGCTCGCCGCGGCCAGACGGCTGCGCGTGCCCTCGGTCGCCGTCTACCAGACCGACATCGCCGGGTTCGCCACGTCGTACGGCTTCGGCATCGGCGCGCGGGCGGCCTGGCGCTGGGTGCGCCGCCTGCACTCGCGGGCCGACCGGACGCTCGCGCCGTCGTCGGACTCGATCGAACAGCTGAAGCTGCACGGCGTTCCCCGCGTGCACCGCTGGGCTCGCGGCGTGGACATCAGCCGGTTTTCCCCGGCGCACGCGGATCCGGCGCTGCGCGCGGAACTCGCGCCGAACGGCGAGCTGCTGGTCGGGTTCGTCGGAAGGCTCGCGCCGGAAAAAGAAGTCGACCGGCTGACCGTGCTGGCCGGGATGCCGGGGGTGCGCGTGGTCGTCGTCGGCGACGGACCGGAGCTGCCGGCGTTGCGGGAACGGTTGCCTGGCGCGGCTTTCCTCGGCGCGAAGTACGGCGACGAGCTGTCGGTCGCGTACGCGAGCCTCGACGTTTTCGTGCACACCGGGCCGCACGAGACGTTCTGCCAGGCGGTGCAGGAGGCGATGGCGTCGGGGCTGCCGGTGCTCGCGCCGGACGCGGGCGGGCCCAAGGATCTGGTGTTGCCTGGCCGGACGGGGTATTTGCTGCCCGCTGATCGCGAGTCCTTCGGCCCGGCGCTGGTCTCCAAGGTCGATGACCTGCGGGACGCGGCGTTGCGCGCGAGACTGGGCGAGAAGGCGCGGAAAGTGGTGCTGGGCCGGACGTGGCCAGCGGTGTGCCGGGAGCTGGTCGGGCACTACGAAGCGGTACAGGGCCGAGTCGCACGTGCGGCTTGAGCCATGCACATCGTCCAGCTGGCGAACTTCTACGGGCCGCGGTCCGGCGGGTTGCGGACCGCGCTGAACCACCTCGGCGCGGGGTACGTCGCCAGCGGGCACCGGGTGACGCTCGTCGTGCCGGGGCGGCGGTACGCGGTGGAAAGCCTGCCGACGGGGGTGTGCCGGTATTCGTTGCCTGCCTTGCAGATTCCCGGCACCGGCGGCTATCGCGCGGTGGACCCGCAGCGGGTCCGGGCGGTGTTGCGGCGGCTGGAGCCGGACCGGCTGGAGGTGTCCGACCGGCTGACGTTGCGGGGGATGGGCGTCTGGGCGCGGCGGAACGGGGTGCCCAGCACGGTGATCTCGCACGAGCGGCTGGATCGGTTGCTGGAGCAGTTTTTGCTGCCGGGCGCGATGGCCCGGCACGTCGCGGACGTCGCGAACCGGCGGATGGCGGCGTCGTACGACACGGTGGTGTGCACTACCGCGTTCGCGCACGCGGAGTTCGAACGGATCGCCGCGCCCAATGTCCGGCGGGTGCCGTTGGGGGTGGATCTGGCTACCTTCGCGCCGTCGATGCGCGATTCGGGGTGGCGGTCGGCATTGGCCGGCGGTGCTGACGCGTTGATTGTCCACTGTGGCCGGTTGTCGCCGGAGAAACACGTTGAGCGGAGCGTGGATACGGTCGCCGAGCTGACGGAATCCGGGGCGCGGGTGCGGTTGGTGATCGCGGGGGACGGGCCGCGGCGGCGGGCGTTGGAGCGGCGGGCTCGGGGGTTGCCGGTGACGTTCCTCGGGTTCTTGTCCGGGCGCGGGGAGGTGGCTCGGCTGCTGGCCAGCGCGGATGTTTCGCTGGCTCCGGGGCCGCACGAGACGTTCGGGCTGGCGGCGCTGGAGGCGCTCGCCTCTGGGACGCCGGTGGTGGTTTCGGCGTCGTCGGCGTTGCGGGAGATCGTGCGGCCTGGGTGCGGGGCGGCGGTGGACGACTACGCGCCCGCGTTCGCCAGTGCGGTGACCGGGTTGCTGGACAGTCCGGAGGAGCTTCGGCGGGCCGCGGCCCGGGCGCGGGCGGAGGAATTCGCCTGGCCGAATTCGGTGCGGGGGATGCTGGCCGCGCTCGGCTGACGAAGGTCCGTGAGGGGAACCCTGAGGGAATCTGATTCCCTCAGGGTTCCCCTCACGGACAACTGGCGGGTCAGGCGCGGTAGCCGGGGTGGATGCCGGGGGCGAGGCCGCGGTCGGCGGCGACTCGGGTCAGCAGGTCGCGCAGCACTGAACGTTCCTCTGTGGACAGTGCGGTCATCAGCTCGTTCTCGTGTGCGGCGGCGGCTTTCGCCAGCGTGGCCATCGTTTCCTGGCCTTTGTCGCTGAGGAAAACCGCGTAGAGGCGGCGGTCTTGGGGATTGCGGCGGCGTTCGATCAGGCCCTGCTGCTCCAAACCGTCGACGAGGGCGACCAGCCGGGTCGGCGGCGTGCCCAGTTCGGCGGCCAGCACCTGCTGGCTCTCGCCCGGACGCCGCGCGATCGCCCGAAGCAGGCCGGTCTGCGGCGGGGTCAGGCCGAGGTCCGCGACCCGTTCGGCGAAGCGCTGGGTCGCGTGGGCGCCGAGCTGGGCCAGCAGGAAGGCGCTGCCGAACGCCGGGGGTCCTTGCATGCCCTGAACCGTATCGCTTGACAATCCATTACACCAGTGTAATCGTTCTAGCAGTGAAACTAATTGACCTGGAGGTTTGCCATGACGACCATGACTCGGCAGCAGGGCGGTCCACCGTTGCTCGCCCCGGCGCTGGCGTTCGGGGTGCTGACCGTCGCGTCGGCGGTGCTGGGGGCGGCGGGGACCCGGCCGGATTCCAGTGCGGCGGAGGTCGCGGCGTACCTCGGCGGGAACCAAGGCGTCGTGCGGCTGCTCGCGTTCGCGGTGTTCGGGGCGTCGGTTCCGCTGGCGATCTGGGCTGCGACGGCCTACCGCAGACAGCGGCGGCTTGGGGTCGCGGCACCGGGTGCGGTGATCGGGCTGACCGGTGGCGTGCTGTCCGCGGCCGCGCTCGCGATGAGCGGATTGATCACCTGGACCGCCGCGCAGACCGGTGACACGCCTGCGGTGGCGAGGGCGTTGACCAGCCTCGCGTTCGCATCCGGCGGGCCGGGGTTCGTGGTGCCGCTGGCGTTGCTGATCGCCGGGATCGCGGTGCCCGCGTTGTTCCTGAAGCTGTTGCCGCGCTGGATGTCGGTCGCCGGGCTGGTGGCCGCCGCGGCGGCGGTGCTCGCCTCGTTGTCGTTGCTGGCCCCGGCGTTGTATCCGCTGATCCCGGTCGGCCGGTTCGGCGGGCTGGTCTGGCTGATCTCCGCCAGCGTCCTGCTCCCGCGAGACCGCGCGGCACGGACGGACTAATCTCGGACCCATGCCCCGAGCGAGCCTGGACAAGGATCCGCACGAAGTCGCCGCGATGTTCGACGGCGTCGCGTCCGGTTACGACCGGGCGAACTCGTTCATGACGTTCGGGTTCGACCGGCGCTGGCGCACCACCACGGCGCGCGTGCTGGACGCCAAACCGGGGGAGAAGGTGCTCGACCTGGCGGCGGGCACCGGAGTGTCCACCGTCGAGTACGCCCGCGGCGGCGCCTGGTGCCTCGCCGCGGACTTTTCGGTCGGGATGCTCAAGGCGGGGCTGCACCGGAAGGTGCCGATGGTCGCCGCGGACGCGATGTGCCTGCCGTTCGCCGACGACAGCTTCGACGCCGTCACGATCTCGCTCGCGCTGCGGAACTTCGTGGACACCAAGGGCGCGCTCGCGGAGATCCTGCGGGTGGTCAAACCGGGCGGACGGCTGGTGATCTGCGAGGTGTCGACGCCCACCTTCGCCCCGATCCGGTTCATCTACCGGCGGTTCGTCCTCAAGCTGCTCACCTGGGTCGGCAGCCGGTCCTCGACCAACCCCGAGGCCTACTCCTACCTGGCCGAATCGATGCTCGCCTGGCCCGATCAGCGCGGGCTCGGCGAGATCATCGCGAGCGCCGGCTGGACCGAGGTCGAATGGCTGAACCTCACATTCGGCGTCGTCGCGATCCACCGCGCGCGCAAGCCTGCCTAAACTCGGCGGTATGACGACTTCGCGCCGCAACCCGGACCACGACGCCGAAGTGATCGTGGTCGGGGCGGGACCGGCTGGTTCGACCGCGGCCACGTACCTCGCCCGGGCGGGCGTCGACGTGCTGCTGCTGGAGAAGACCGAATTCCCGCGCGAGAAGGTGTGCGGCGACGGCCTCACCCCGCGCGGCGTGAAACAGCTGATCGACCTCGGGCTCGACACCAGCGAAGAGGCCGGCTGGGTGCGCAGCCGCGGTCTGCGGATCCTCACCGGAGACTTGACACTCGAGTTCGACTGGCCGGACCTCACCGATTACCCGCCGTACGGCGTCTCGCGGACTCGCCAGGACTTCGACGACCTGCTCGCGAAGACCGCGGTGAAGGCGGGGGCGCGGTTGTACGAGCGCACGGCGGTGACCGGGGCGATCACCAACGCTTCCGGCCGGGTGGTCGGCGTCGAGGCGAAGGTCGGGCCGGAGAAGACACCGGTCAGTTACCGGGCGCCGTTGGTGCTGGCCTGCGACGGAGTGTCTGCGCGGCTCGCGCTGAGTGTGGGGATCGAGAAGAACGAGAAGCGTCCGATGGGCGTCGCGGTTCGGCGGTATTACAAGAGTCCTAAGCATGACGACCCGTTCATCGAGGGGCACCTTGAGCTGTGGGACCGGTCTGATCCTCGTGATCCGAAGCTGTTGCCCGGGTATGGGTGGGCGTTCCCGCTCGGCGACGGGACGGTGAACGTCGGACTGGGGATGTTGTCGACTTCGGCGTCGTTCCGGAACACGGACTATCGCGCGTTGCTGCGGCAGTGGCTCGACGGGACGCCGGAGGAATGGGGCTATCGCGAGGAGAACGCGATCGGCAAGGTCGGCGGGGCTGGGTTGCCGATGGGGTTCAACCGGACTCCGCATTACCGCGACGGGTTGTTGCTGCTTGGCGACGCGGGCGGGATGGTGAGCCCGTTCAACGGCGAGGGGATCTCGGCGGCGATGGAGTCGGCGCAGCTCGCGGCGGAGGCTGTGGTGCAGGCGTTGGCTCGGCCGGAGGGGCCGTCCCGGGAGCGGGCGTTGGAGGGTTATCCGCGGGCTGTCGGGGAGCTGATGGGCGGGTATTACCGGCTGGGGAATGTGTTCGCGAAGTTGATCGGGAAGCCGAAGATCATGCACGCGGCTACTAAGTACGGGTTGCGGGTCAATCGGATACTTCCCTTGGTGTACAAGGGGCTTTCCGGGTGTTATGACGCTCGTGGGGGCGATGGGGTGGATCGGTTGATCTCGGCTCTTGCTCGGGTTACGCCTCGGCCTCGGTGACGGGGGCGCTCGTTTGACGGCTCGTCGCCTGGCGGCGACATTGCGCCTCGGTGAGTTGGGGGCACCCCGAAGCCCATTGTGATGACGGACGGCGGGTGCTTGTCAAGGCGGG
>NZ_JBSHAM010000049.1:0-69806 GCF_053611505.1 Amycolatopsis sp. NPDC054798
GAACTTCGGTTCCCCGGCCGCGGGCCCCGGCGCGGAGTTGCCCGGTTTCACCGGAAAACAGCCCGGGCTCCGGACGGCCGGTGGCCCGCTTTCCGCTGCGCCCTGCCGGACGCGGGGGCAAAGTGCTCCCGGTGCCGTCGCGAAGTCTTCCGGAAACCGGGCGGACCGTGCCCGCAAGTGTGCATTTGTGGACAGTGCGGCCACGGTTTTCGACTCGGAGAAAACACCCGCGTGAAACCGGGCCGCCCGCGAATGCGGACGGCCCGGACTGGTGCGTGTTCTCGGGTGGATCGAAGCGGTTATCCGATGCAACCGGGAACCGGCGAAGGGCTGCCGGTGCAGTTGGTCGCGATGTTTGCGGTGACAGTGGAGGTGTTCAGTGTCGCGGAGCCCGCGACGTAGTAGATGCCGCCGGGATTCACGGTGGCCGTGTTGGCGTTGACCACGCTGCTGGTGAGGGTGAGTGTCCCGTTGACGCTGGCGACGCCGCCCGCCTGGCCGGCGGTGTTGGTCTTGACGGTGCTGCTGGTGAAGGTCGCCGCGGCCGCCGTGCCGGTGCTGTAAAGGCCGCCTCCGACCCCGCCCGCGTTGTTGCCCGACAGCGTGCTGCCGGTGAGGGTTACCGCACCGTAGTTGAGGATTCCGCCGCCGTCGCCGGTTGCCTGCCCGCCGCTGAACGTGACAGCTTTGAGCGTGAGACCGCCGGTGAGGCCGACCTGGGCGATCCGGAAGGCGGGTGCCGTCGCGGCGCGGGCGATGGTGTTGGCGTTGCCCTCGAGCGTGACGGGCGTCGTGATGATCGGCAGGCCGTCCGGGCCGTGCACGCCGTCGTCGCCGTGGCTCGCGGTCAGGGGGTAAGCGCAGCCCGGGGTCAGGGTCACGGTCCCGCCGCCGGCGGCGTTGGCCGCGGTGATCGCGGTGACCAGCGCCGTTTCATCGCAGGCGACGGAAGCGACGGAGGCGCTCCGCGCCTGCGCGGCCATAGGCAGAAGGAGGCCGGTGCCGGCGGCCAGAACGGTCACGCCGGCGAGGGTGAACATAGTGCGATTCGTGCGATGGTGTCGCATGAGGACTTTCCTGGAACTGAGACCGATGGTGGAGGAGCGAGATGCTCAAACGTTCCGCAGGAGCGGTCACCGGCGGCCAATGTACAACCACCTCGGATGTTACCCTGATCGGCGGGAAATAGATAGCCCTCGCCAGCGAAATCGGCCAGCTTATTCCGCGGAAAAGCGGAAAATACGCAGCCGGGCCAGCCTGCCGACATTTCCGGTGCGACCGCAGCCTCGGCCCGGGAGCGCCGGAGAGGTACCGGTGCCGCATCAGCAGTACCCGGCGGCGGTACCGGACGATACGCTCATAACCGTCACCCGGTCGCCCGCTCCGTTCCTGCGGGAACCACCGGTTACGCCCCAGACCTCGGCGTCGGCATCCCGGACCGCCCGGGAAAGGGCCATCGTGAACATTTTCGCCACGCCATCGCCAGGCGGCCCGACTTCGACGAGGCTGTCGCCTCCGCGCGCTCGGCGAGCCGCCTGATGACCGGATCGCCGGGACGGCAACGGGATCGGGATCGGCTCCGCGTGGTCGCGGGGCCGAGCGCCGATCTCCCGGAAGAACCGCGAGAAGCCACCGCACAGTGAGGTTTTCCAGCGATGGAATTCCCGTCCGGAACACATTTTCCGCAAAACTGATTTCCCGGGAAAGGGCACTTAGTGCAGCAGCTCACACTCGGCGTCCTCGCACGGTCCCGGAAGGAACACGAACATCGCCTTCCGATCCATCCGCGGCATCTCGGCCGGATCGACGCGGACATCCGCGCGAACCTCTACCTCGAACACGGCTACGGCGAGCGCTTCGGCGTGCCCGACGCACACCTCGAGAGCCTGGTCGCCGGAATGCGCTCCCGCGAACAGCTCATCGCCGGGCACGACGTCGTCCTGCTCGCCAAACCGGTGGCGCGGGACCTGGCGGGCCAGGTGCTGGGGGGGGCTGGCCGCACTGCGTGCAGGACGAGGAACTCACCCAGCAGGCCATCGACCGGCGGCTGACCGTGCTCGCCTTCGAGGCGATGAACCACTGGAACCGCGACGGCTCGTTCTCGCTGCACGTCTTCCACAAGAACAACGAACTCGCGGGCTACTGCTCGGTCCTGCACGCGCTCCAGCTGATCGGCTCGACCGGCGACTACGGCAGGCGGCTCCGCGCGGCGGTGCTCGGTTCCGGGCGACCTACGCCCCCGCCGGGGCACGGCCGAAACCTCCGGGAAACGCCGGCGCCCGGACCGCGAGCGGTCAGTCCACTATGGACATTCCAGCAACCGCCGGATCCCGCCGAGCGGGCCGCGACTCTCCCCGGCCGCCGGATCCGGTGCCGGGCGAGGCACGACTCCGCCCGGTTCCCGCGATCTGCCCGAGTTCGCTCCGGACTGGCCGGTCTTCGCTGTCGCCGTGCTGGCGAGTTTCCTTTTCCCAGCCGGTGTTCTCATCAGTTTTCACCCAGTTGCGCCGTGTCCCGGAAATCGCGGAAACCGATCCTGCCGCCCGCCGTCGGTTCCGGCGGGACTGAGCGCCCAGCTGAGCTTCTCCCTGCCCGGGAAGCATCGGCGGCGCGGCTTGGCGGATCGCGCTCACGACGGGGCCGAGACGATCGGCGGGAACGACCGGCAGGACTCCGCTGGGCCGGAGCGGCCGTCGGCTCCGCGCCGGGCGGGGGCAGAAATCGCCGCGGCACGCGAGGTGTGGATGACCAGTTGCTCGTGCAGCCGGGTGATCTCCAACGGGCGCCAGGTCGCCCGCGTGGCGGCGACCAGCCGCAGATCTGTGCCGTGCGGGGTGCGGCGGTGCGCCGCCAGCAGCACCTCCAGCCCCGCGGCGTTCAGGAACCGGACCAGGGACAAGTCCACCACCAGCCTTCTCGGCCGGTGGTTCAACGCCGTGGTGATCGCGTGTCCCACCGCGGGCGCGGTATCCGTGTCCACTACACCGTCCACGGCAAGCACCAGTGTCCGTCCGCACCACTGCACCGTCACGACCGCGGACAAGCTCCGGCGGCACGACGGCTCCCGCCCGCCGGCCCGGATCTCGATGACCGTCGCGGAATCGCCCGGTTCGGTCTTGTCCCCCTCGCGGCGGTCAGGCGGAGGGATCGCGTCCGGCAAGGCAAGCGCGGACAACGTGCGACGGCGAAGATCGAGCGTTCTGCGGTTCACGGTCGGGCTCCAGACCTGGCTCTGCGGTCGATCGTCGCGAGGGCAGGTTCTGGGCGCTCCGGCGCTGTCGCCCCACCCTACCGCGCCGCCGGAGCGACAACGGCTGTTCCGCCCGCCAGGTTCCGGTCCGCGAGGCGGCTGACGGCTCGTCGGCGGGAAGGTACCGGTCCCGCATCGGCGGCATCCGGCGGCGGGCTGGGGGACTACGCTGGCAGGCAGCACCCGGCCAGCCGCTTCTCGGGCGGCAGGAACTCCAGTGCCGTACCGGGTTTCGCCCCAGACCTTGGCGTCGCAAGCTCGACTTGCCCCAAGGAAGGGTCGCCAGTGAGAAGCATCGCCTGGACCGCGCCCGGCACTGTCTCCGAATCGCCGCTGGACGGCGGAGCGGGCCAAGGCGCCGCCGTCACGATCCCGGCCGAAGTCGCCGGAGCGTTGACTGAAGCCGTCGAAAGGCCCTTCGGTCGCATCGCCGGGGTCGCCGCGGCCATCAGGCCGACCGTCCTGCTCCTGGCGCGTCTCGCCGGGGCAGGCCGGTCCCGCCGCGGTGGGCGGGCGCGCCGATGACCGGCTCGGGATTCAGCCGACACTGGCATCGAGCAGCCCTGCCGCTCGCCGCGGTCCCGGACCGCGGCCGTCAGCGGTGGGAGCGGAGCCGGGTGGTCTCGGTGTCCTGCGCGGTCGCCACCGCCCTGTGCGGGCTGTTCGCCGCGGTGCTCGTGGCGTGGATCGCGATGGTGCTCGGCGGAGCGAACCCGGCCGGCTGGGTCGCCGGCTTCGTCCGGGACTTCGCGGCGGCGGTGTCCCTCGGGTTCGACGACCTGTTCACCCCCGCGAACCCGAAAGTCCGCGTCCTGCTCAACGACGGGCTCGCCGCCGTCGCGTGGCTGGGCATCCGGGCACTCGCGACGCTGCTGATCCGCCGCTTCGCGCTCCCCCGCCCTCGCCGGCTCCCTGATTAGCGGCAAGAGCGCGGCATTCGCGTGTCCGGTGTCCCGCGGAGAGTAAGCTGCTCAGCAGTGGTGCCCCGGCCCCCGGCGCTGACCGTCCGAGCGTGATGAGCAAAGGCCGACGCCATGACACTCCTGCCCAGCCGCCGCCAGGCCGTCCGGAAAGCGTTGCGGCCACGCGTAAACGGCACCAGCCTCTCTCCTCCGCCGGGCAGGCGGCACCGATGAACCGGGGCGGGAGCAGCAGGCTCCTCGCGCTGCTCGAGGGCACCGCACCGGGAATGGGGCCGATCGAACGCATCTGCGAACTGTGCGTCACCGAACTGTCGGTGTCCGGGGCCGGGGTCAGTGTGATGGGCACCGGGCGGATTACCGGAGCCCAGGCCCTGGTGCACGCCACCGGCCCGGTCGGGGTCCGGCTGGAGGACCTGCAGCTCACGCTGGGCGAGGGACCGAGCGTCGACGCCCACAATTCGGGCGGCTCGGTGCTGATTCCGGAACTGGCCCTCGAGCATCGGCGGTGGCCCGCTTTCTCGCCTGGCGCCGCCGGCATGGGCGTGGCCGCGGTGTTCTCGTTTCCGCTGCAGATCGGGGCCGCTCGGCTGGGAGTGCTGGATCTGTACCGCGTGACCGCGGGCTCGCTGACCCCGCGGCAGCTCCCCGACGCGCTCGCGCTGGCGGAAGCCGCCACGGTGGCTCTGCTGGACGACGCGGAGGCTCCCGGCGGTACGAGCCCGCAGTGGCTGGGCGACCTCCACAGTCAAGTGCATCAAGCCACCGGCATCGTCTCGGCCCAGCTGGAGGTGAGCCTGCGCGAGGCACTGCTGCGCATCCGCGGCCACGCCTACGCCCATCAGCTGTCTCTCAACGAAGTGGGCAAACGGATCGTCGACTACGAACTCCATTTGCGGAAAGAAGAGTGACAGACATGCCAGAACTCCCCCCGCCCGGCGACGTCCCCCGGTCGGCCGGCACCGCTGCCGGCGCGCACCGTGAACGGCTCCTCTCCCGCGCCTTCGTCGAACTCGCGGACACTCTCGTCGACGATTTCGACGTGGCAGATTTCCTGCGCACGCTGGTCGAGCAGTGCCTGCGGCTGATAGAAGTGTCCGCCGCGGCTGTCATCCTGTCCGACCCGGCAGGCCGGCCGCGGCTGGCCGCGGCCTCCTCCGAACGCGCTGGCCTGCTGGAAACCCTCGCCGTTCAGGTCGAAGACGGACCGTGCATCGAATGCATCCACAGCGGGCACATCGTGACCTGCACCGATCTCGTCCGCGACGCGCACCGGTGGCCGCGGTTCGCGGCGGCGGCGGATCTCGCCGGTTTCCGGACCGTGCAAGCCATCCCGATGCGGCTGCGCCGCCAGAGCATCGGCGCGCTGACCCTGCTCGACACCGAATCCGTCGAGCCGGACCCGGACCGCGCCAGCCTTGCCCAGGCCCTCGCCGGCGTCGCCACCATCGGCATCCTGCAGCACCGCGCGATCGTCCGCGGCGAAGTCGTCACCGAACAGCTGCAGACCGCGCTCAACAGCCGGGTGATCATCGAACAGGCCAAAGGAGTGCTCACCGCGCGAACCGGCGACCCGGACATGGAACACGCCTTCACCGCTCTGCGCAACTACGCCCGCGCCCACAACCAGCGGCTCGCGGAACTTTCCCGCGAAGTCGCCGAAGGCGCCGCCGACATCCCGGCGATCATCGCCCACGCGTCCAAATCGCAGTCCTGACGCCCCCTGCCCTCGCGAGCGGAACGGAACCATCGCATGACGACCACCTGGCGGCTCCCGTCCCCCTTGACGGGCAACTGGGACTGGCAGCTGCGCGGCTCCTGCCGCGGAATGAACACCGGGCTCTTCTTCCACCCCGACGGCGAGCGCGGGATCCCCCGGGCCGAGCGCGTCGCCAACGCCAAGGAGATCTGCCGGACCTGTGCCGTGCTCGAGCAGTGCCGTGCCTACGCGCTGACCGCGCAGGAGCTCCACGGCGTATGGGGAGGCCTGTCCGAAACCGACCGCCGCGCCGTCCACGAAAACTCCCCGCGCCGCTTGCCGGGGAAGCGACCTGGCCCGCCACCGCGATGGACGAGATCTACGACGCCCGCGATCGACGCGGGAGAAAGCGAGAGTCCGCGATGTTCACCTTCACCGGAGCCGCGTCCGAGGCCATCGACCAGCTCACCGCCGCTGAGAACGTCGGCGAGAAAGGCGGCCTGCGGCTGAGCCTGAACGGTTCTCCCGAAGACGGCGCCGTCTTCTCCGTCGACGTCAACGCCCGCCCCGCGCCCGGAGACGACGTCATCGACGTCGCCGGCACTCAGGTGTTCCTCGCGCGCGAGGTCCGCGTTCAGCTCGCCGCCAAGGTTCTCGACGCCCGCAAAGACATCGACGGGCACTTCACCTTCCTGGTGACCTCGCCAGAGTGAACAGCCCGTAGGCTGGCACCGGGAGCGGACGCCGGAAAACGTCCGGCGAGGCACCGCCGCGTCTGGCAACCCTCATTGTCCCGGCGCACCCCGGTTCCGCTCGTCTGAGGATGAACAGGCAGTTCGCCAGCACTCCCCTGCTCGGCAGCGGCTCGTTGAAACTCCTGCACGGCAACGACTCCCGGCGCGGACACGGGCAACGACACGGCTCGGTTCACGCCGCGGCGACGGGGCAGGCGTTCCGGCGGCGCTTTCCCGGTCAAGCGGCGGTGGAGTTCTCCCGGCTCCCCGCACGAGCGGGAGGTCTCTGGAGCCGCATCGACCGGCTCGCCCACAAGCTGGCTTCCCGCGCGTGCGGGTGGTCCCCGTCCGGGCACATCGGCCTGGGATCGACGCGGTGAAGCGGTCGTTGCCGTACAAGCCCGCCACCTCGGTCCGGAACGGCAGCACCACGATCGTCAGTGGTCAGCCGAAGTTCGCCGCCGTCAACGGCCTGTTGCACGCCTTCATCTGCCCGAACACGTGGTGGTGCACGGCCCCGAGCCGGGCGATCACCGCAAGCTGGGAAGGAAGCTCTAGATCTTCCCCTGGTTCTCGCCGACCAGCTCGGCCGGGCTGAGGTGCTGCGCGACGCCGTCCGGCACGGCCTGGGCAAGGGGCAGGACCACCAGGGCGGTCGCGATCGCGACGACCGCGTCGGTGAAGAACACCAGCCGTTCGGGAGACCTGCTCCGGGTCATCAGAGGATCTGGCGAAAATGCGGGATACGTGCCATTGCCGCCTGGACGAGGGCGGCGGCCCGGTGTCCGGGCCGCCGCGGTGGACCGAGGTTGTCACGGGCAATCGCGGATGTCGCTTTCGGAGGAGGCCACGATGACGTTCACCTTGGCGAGGCCGAGCGTGTCGACCCTGATGTGCACGGCGTTGACGGTCAATCCGTTGTCGGGGCTGGTGAACGGAATCTGTTCGTTGAGGACCAGCGAGACCGCGCCGAGGTTGATCGTGGTGTTCGGAGCGGGCCGGGCCGCTTGGCCGATCACCACTGTGCTGCCGACCCGCAGGAAGCCGATGGTGGTGGTGCCGGCGGATCCCGCGCAGGTCGTGGTCGACGAGGAGCCGACGAGGCGCATCGTGATCGTCGGGACGGTCGCGATGCTCACTGTCGCGTCGGCGACCGAGGCGGTGGCCGCGGAGGTGGCGGGGGACGCTGTCGTAGTCACGTTGGCGCAGAGGACGTGCGCGCTCACCGGCCCGTTCAGCGTGGCCGCACACGGAGTCGAGGTGGTGGACGAGGAGGCGGTCGAGACGAAGCCGGTGTCGGGAGTAGGCGCCACCGTGAGGAGGGGAAGGCCGAGCAGGGTCGCGGTCGCGGCGAGCCCGTAGGCACGCCCGGTCAGGGTCTGTGCGGTGACCTCTACCTGTTCGCTGCCGCACGGCGAGGTCGCCGCGTTGTTGCCGGCGTCGCCGCTGTAGGTGGCCGTCCAGTTGTAGGTGCCGGCGGCGCCGGTGGCGACAGGGCCGGAGGCGGCGGTATTGCCGCTCAGGGAAGCGATCCTGGTGGCGACAGGAGTGACGCAGGTGGTGTCGCCCGGGGCGAACAGAGCGAAGGTCACGCTCCCGGTGGGCGTGGCTCCGCCGGTCAGCCGCGCCGAGTCCGAGACGCTGCCGCCGGCCGGGACCGATCCCGACGGCGTGGTGGTGATGGCCGGGCTCGCCTTGCCGCCGGAGCCGGAGCAGGTGCTCACCCGGGCGGAGTCCATGGTCACCGCGCCGGTGTGCGCGTACAGGCCGCCGGTGCCGGTGGCGCCGGCGTTGAAGGTGACGGAGGCACCGGCCAGAACGTTGCCGACGAAGGCGGTTCCGGTGCCGACGGTCGCGCTGGCGCCGACCTGCCAGGTGATGTTGTTGTTATTGCAGGGAATGGCGCCGCCGGTCAGCACTACGGCGGCGTTGCTTCCGGTCGTCAGCGAGCTGGCGATCTGGAAAACCCAAGCGGCGTTGGGATTTCCTTGCGCGTCCAAGGTCAGGGTGCCGGTCAGCTGCGCCGAGGAATCGAAGCAGTACACCGCGGGCGGCAGAGTCCTCCCGCCGAGGTCCTGCCCGCTCAGATTGGCATCGCAGGGTTCTCCGGCGGCGAAGGTGATGGCCGTGCCGACGTCGGCCTGCGCCTGCGCGGCCACCGCGTCGGTGGTGTGGACGGTCCCGGTCACCGAGCCGGGCGGGAATCCGACCACCGCCGTCCCGGGACTGACACCCAGGTCGCCGGTCACCACGGTCGGGCCGGTATTGGTCACGGTGGACGCGCCCAGCACGGCGAAGTTCCCCGCCGAGCCCAGCGGCGGGCTCGTCGCGGCCTGCGCGGGCGCCGGAACCGCGACAGCCACCGCCGCGGTCAGGACAGTGGCACCGAACAAGGTCCGGATCGTGCGGTTTGGTCTCATGACGCCAGCTTTCTGGTACTGGTCAAGGGAATCCGCGGCGTGCCAGTGGACTCGACCGGTCCGCTGCCCGGCGGCGGGGGCACCGAGCAGCCCGCGGCCCGCGGCCCGCGGCCCGCGACGGCGACGGGCTGCTGGCCCTGCCAGGGCAAACCTGCTCGCTCCACGCAAAAGACCCCGGCCGAGGCCACCGGGGTCTGGGGCAACACCCAGTACTGTACTCGCGTGCACCCGCGATTCCAGAGGAAACACGGAAAAACATCTGACACTGTCGTCACGAATAGACTCTGCCTGCCGCGAAAAACCGATAAGTTACGGAAAATCCCCCCGGGCTGCGCGGGCAGTGCGATGATCTTCCAGCCGGCTTCACCGGATTCCTTGCCACGTCCCTGTGCAGCGTATTCGCCTCCAGGATCCTGGGCAGTCGCGCGTCGGCCGCGTAACGGAGAAATCCCGATTGCCGAAAGATGACCACAGTTGCGGGTCTTGCGAGTGACAACTACTCCGGAATCCTCGCTTCGCGAGAAAGGCCGCCTTCGGCCGCCGCGACCCGTTGAGCCCTTCGGGAAGCGTTGTCCCGCCAGTCCGCGGAACCCGGCTCTGGTCCTGAAATCGAGGGAGCGGCGGAGCCTCGGCGGCGGGCCGCGAACAAACTGTCCGATTCAGTGCCTGGAGGCGGCGCGGCTTCCTCGATGCCCGCGGCCTCGGCCGCGTACTTCTTTTGACGTCCGGGGGCCGGCCGGCACCTCGCCCGGAGTGAACAGGCTGCGGTGCCGGCCGGCGGGACGCTGCCGCTGTGGCGTCCCCTGGCGGCGGTTTTCTTGCGAGATCCGCCGTCAGACTGGAGGGGGCACTATGGATTTCGGTTCCGGGCGGCGAAAGGCGGCCGCCGCCGAGTTCAGCAGGGCCGCGACGGCCGCGATTCCGGGCTCCCGCGAGTGAACAACGGCGAGTGGCAGCCGGTCACTCTCTCCACCGAGGTCAACCTCGACACCTGGCGCATGTGGTGGACCCAGATCACCGTCAAGCCCGGCACCCACCAGGCCTTCGTCCGCGCCGCCGACAAAACCGGCTACACCCAGACCGAACAACGCGCCGGAACCGTCCCGGACGGAGCCACCGGATGGCACTCCACCACCTTCATCGCCACCTGAACCCCAGCGCGCCTCGTCCTCATGGACCGCTGTCGCGCGATGCGGACGCGAAGTAGTCCAATGTGGACTAATCGGAGTCTGTGGCAGGTGTCGCACCCGCTTTGCCGACCGGTGCGTTGGGGAACGGTCCCGGGCGATGCCCGTAGCGTCGGATCCGCGACGGACGCGCCGCCGACTGTCAGCGGCCGGGCGGGCCAGCGCGACGCGAGTCCGGAAAGGACGGACAAGGCCAGCGGCCGCGGCGCTTCGCAGCGCTGAGAGGCGGACCGAATCGGCGGGATTCCCGAGAACCGAACGCGGGTATGCCTCTGCCAGGTTGCGGCGATGCCCGGGCACCGGCGCAGCCAGGTCCTGCGGGTTGAAACCGGCAGCCGGCAGGACCGCTCCGAATCTTGGACGAGGCTGTCCGACGAGAACACGAGAGGCGGTACCCATGGACACCGGACGTCCGGATCCGCTGGAGCGGTTGGACAGCACCACCGAGGCCGTCCGCGGGCTGCACGAGATCGCCGAAGCAGAAGAACCGCTGGACGACGTGCTCGCGCGGGTAGCGGCCACCGCCGCCCGGGCCATCCCCGATGCCGACGCGGCGACCGTCACCGTGCTGACCGGAGAACAGCCGCGCACAGCGGCCTTCACCGATGAGCGAATGACGAGCATCGACCGCGAGCAGTACGCCGCGGGCCGCGGCCCTTGCCTGGATTCCGCACGAACGCATCACACGGTCCGGACCGTGATCAGCGAAGCCAGCCAGGACTGGCCGGAGTTCTCCGCTGCCGCCGGACGAGCCGGGATCCGCGCCACTCTGTCCGCGCCGCTGCTGGTGGACCGCGCCGAGGACGGTCGGGAACTGGTCGGCTCGCTCACCATCTACAGCCGCACGGCCGCCGCGTTCGATCCGTTCGACGAGGGCTTGCTGCGCCTGTACACCACCGCCGCGGCGGCCGCGATCGTCAACGCGCGCCGCTGGCAGCAGTCGCGCGACACGATCGCCCAGCTCGAAACCGCACTGACGTCGCGCGCGGAAATCGATCAGGCCAAGGGAATCCTCATGGCCCTGCACGGCTGCACCGCCGACGACGCCTTCGCATTGCTGGTCAAGCAATCCCAGAACACCAACGTCAAGCTCATCACACTGGTCCGCGGTCTGCTCGGCTCCGTCCGGAAACCCGACGCCGCTGCGACCTAGGAAGCGATGCTCCGTCCTCCTGGACAACGCATCGCTGTGGTCCGCCGACGGGAATTGCGTCGGGCTCAGCGACAGCAGCTACGGCTTCGGGCACCCCGGATTCGCCGCGGCCCAGGCACAGGCCAACGCCCCGGCCGCGTCCACCCGGTACTAGTCGACACCGCGAACATGGGCAGGGACAAGCGAGCCGCCTCCGACGTCGCCCGGCAGCTCAAGGAAAATACCGACGCGATTCGCGGCGACCGGTCTCGGACTGAGCCTCCGGCAAACCGCAGGGGGCGGCCGATCTGCTGGGCAGAGCGCCCGACGAGGTGCCGATAGTCGCCGACGTCGGCACCGCCGAGGGATTCGACGCCACCAGATCGCGCGGCAGAGAAGGCGTCTTCGCCCACCGTGCGGCGAGCTTGCCCCCACGGTGTCGGCGGCTATTTCTATCGCGTCGCGTACAGCAACTCCGCACAGATCACCAGCCTCGCCAAGCATCTCGGTGCCCAACGCCCGGACCTCGTCCTCACGCGACAGCCAGTACCGCAGCTGCAGCGAGTCCATCCGGTATCGCCGAGCATCGCCCGCAAGCCCTGAAACAAGAGTGCGGAAGCTTCTCCCCGGCGTTCTCGCGACCGCAGGGCGCAGCGCCCTGGAGAAGGTCCCGGGTGAGAAACGGAAACGGTGGGTACCCCCTTGATCGAAGCGCGGGCAAGCGATTGCCGCGCACGCACGAGGGAAGGAGTAGATCGTGTATCGAGGTACTCCAGATCCGAGCACGGAGAGGACCGACGACGCCGACGCGGCCCATACCGCCGCCCCCGCCGGAGCGGCCGCACCTATCGACCCGTCGGTGCGGTCGAGCTTCGAAGAGCTCGTGCCGGCGCTGCCTGAGGCAGCTGCCGCGCTGCGCCGGAAACTGAAGGCGTGGCTGGAAGAGCTGCCGCTGGATTCGGACAGCTGCCACGAGATCGTGCTGGCCGCCTACGAGGCGCTGGCCAACGTCGTCGTGCACGCGTATCCCGAGCGGTCCGGCTGGGCGCGGCTGTATGCGGAATGGGCCGGCGACACCGTGCGGGCCACCGTGACCGACACCGGACGCGGCATGCCGCCGCGGCGCGGCCGGACGGCGGACCCGGCAGCCCCGGGAGGTCGCGGCCTGCGCATCATCGACGAGGTAACCGACCAGATGACAGTCGAGTCCGGTGCGCGCGGCACGCGGGTGACGATGGTCTGGCGGCCCGCTGCCTTGCGGCAGAACACCGCGTCCTAGGTTCCGGGCCGATGCCGTTGCCGCGAAACAGGTTCACCCGTCGGCGGCGGTCTGGGCGACCGTCGTCGACGGACTGGTGCTTCCCTCCGGCAGCGGTGTCGGCCCGAACCAGTCCAGGCACACGACCATCGCGTCGTCTTCTGCCTGTCTTCCTCGCCGGCGGGTGGAGAGTTCCCGCAGCATCGCGCCCGACACGTGCGCGGCCGGCAGATCCGCGGTGGCGACGACCGCTTCGGCCAGCTCGCGGTCGCCGTAGGTCTCTCCGTGCGGGCCGAGGGCGTTGTAGACCCCGTCGCTGACGAAGACGTACCGGTCGCCGTCCGCGGCCTGGAACCGGTGGACAGCGTAGACGGTTTCCTCGAACGCCCCGAGCGGCAGCTGTTCCTCGAACAGCACTCGCTCGGCCTTGCCGTCCCGCAGCCGCCACAGCCGCGGGGAACCCGCGTCGACCACGTCGACCGAGCCGGTCCCGAGATCGAATTCCAGCAGCAGCGCGGCCACGTGCTGCGCACCGCGGTAGTGAGCGTAGAGCGCCTGGTCGGCGAGTTCGGCTTGAGCGTCAAGGGAAACTCCCGCGCGGCGGGCGTTGCGGAGAGCGTTGACCGCCAGGTTGGTCAGCAGCGCTGCCTCGCTGCCCTCCCCCATTCCGTTGATCAAGGTCACCGCGAGCTTGCAGGCGGAGGCGGACCAGTCGAAGCAGTCGCCGAAGATGGCATAAGCCGGTTCGAGCTGGCCGCCGAGCGCGAACTCCGCGCGGGTGCACGCTCGGCCGGGCAGCAGCTGCCACTGCATTTCCGCGGCCAAGGTCAGCCGGGACGAGCGCCGGGCCTGGACGTAGAGGTCGGTGTCGCGATCGGCGACGACCAGTTCGTGGGCCACCGCCTCGGCGAACCGCTCGAGGTCCGCCCACACGGGCGGTTCCGGTTCCGCCGGCAGGGTCACGGCCAGGATGCCGAGCCGGTCGCCGCGGACGCTGACCGGCAAATAGCCGGTGACCTGCGCGCCGTCGTGCTCGAACGTCGCGGCCTGGGCGACGAATGCCGCCCCGGCGGCCGTGCCCTCGACCGGGACCGGCTCGTGCACGTAAGGCAGGGTGCCGACCTGGCACAGCTCGGTCAGGGCGTAGTCGGCCAGCTGCAGTTCGACCGCGGTGGCCCCGAAATGCTCGCCCAGCACCGTGCGCAAGGCCGAGGGCAGATCATGCGGCGGAACCTCGCGCAACCGGCGTTCGACCGCCAGGGATCTGTCCAATGCCGTCTCCTGCCCACGGGACCGCGGACGGGATGCCCGCGATCGGCCTGCTGAGTGTGCGCCCGCTCCGGCGGGCCGGTCTACGGCGAGTCGCGTGAGCTGTGCTGCCGTTCAAGCATAAAGATGCGACCCTGGAGGTCGTGGACCGATCCCGCGAGCAGGCCGTCCCGGACGGGCCGACAGCGGGCGCGGCGAGCCTCGCGGAACTGTTCGAGGCGGTGCTGGGAAGCGTGCGGGACGTGCCGCCGCATCCGCTGTCGGCGCCGCAGCTGCGCGCGGTACTCGCACTGGAACTCCAGGACGGGATCACTCTGCGCGAACTCGCCGAACGGCTGGGCTCGACCTCGCCGCTGGCGAGCCGGCTCTGCGACCGGCTGGAGGCCGTGGGATTCCTCCAGCGGCTGCCCAGCGCGCGCAGCCGCCGCGAGCTGACGCTGCGCCTGTCCGAACGCGGCCGCGCCTACCTGCGGAATCTGCGTGCCCGGCGCCGCGACGCGATCCAGACGGTGCTGGCCGGGATGTCGCCCGCCGGCCGCGCCGCGCTGGCGGCCGGGCTGCGGGAGTACCAGGCGATCGCCGCCGGGCAGCGAGGCGCGCCGGGGTCGGCGTGAACCACGCGCGCCGCGCCGGTAGCATCCGCTGTTGTTATATGACAACAGTACGACGGCGTGCCGCAGCGGACGCCTCGACCTGCAGGAGGACCGGGTGCCGCGGACTGACGATGCCGCCGTTCGGGAACTGGTGACCCAGACCCTCGACGCCGACCAGGCCGTCGTGGCCGGCGACTGGGTCCGGCAGCACTCGGAGGCCCTCGGCTCCTCGCACAGCGAGCACGAATTGCGTCGCGAGGTCACCGAACTGCTGGACTCCCTCCGGACCGCGCTGGCCACCGCCGCACCGGCCGGCCGGATCGTGGAGGAGGACGGAGCCGTGCGCGACGCGCTGACGTCCCTCTCGGAACGACTGGCGCACGCGGGAGCAGAGCCTTCGGCCACCGCCATGGCGATTCTCGCGCTCAAGCACACCATGCTGAGCGCGATCGAACGCCACAGCGACGACGCAGCGCTGCGCTACCGCGCCGCCCTGCTGGTCACCGACCTGCTCGACCGGGCCGGGGTGCTGTCGTTCGCCGCGTACGTCAACGGCCGCGAGGCGATCATCCGCGAGCAGCACAGCCAGATGCTCGAGCTGTCCACGCCCGTCGTGCGGCTGTGGCGCCATGTTCTCGCCGTGCCGCTGATCGGCACGCTCGACAGCGCGCGCACCCAGGTGGTGATGACGACCCTGCTGGAAGCGATCCAGGCCAACCAGGCGCGGGTGGCGATCATCGACATCACCGGGGTCCCGACCGTGGACACCGCCGTCGCTCAGCACCTGCTGCAGACCGTCAGCGCGGTGCGGCTGATGGGCGCGGAGTGCGTGGTCAGCGGCATCCGCCCGCCGATCGCGCAGACCATCACGCAACTGGGCATCGACCTCTCGCACATCGTCACCCGCGGCTCGCTCGCCGACGCGCTGGCGACCGCGATGCGGCTCATCGACGAGGGCTCCGGCCCGGGCGCGGTGACCGGATGAGCGCCGGCCTGCCGATCCTGCGCCTCGGCGACATCCTGCTCAGCGGGCTGCTGAGCGACCTGGACGACGCGACCGCGCTCGCCTTCACCGACGAGCTGACCGCGCGGATCGCCGACGAGGACGTCCGCGGGGTCGTCATCGACATCTCCCGGCTGGAGATCATCGACTCGTTCGTCGCCCGCGTGCTCATCCAGCTGGCCGGCACCGGGCGGCTGCTCGGCGCGCAGATGATCGTGGCCGGGATGCGCCCGGCCGTCGCGCTCACGCTCGCCGAACTCGGGCTGCGGCTCACCGGCGTCCGCACCGCGCTCAACGCCGAGCAAGCCGTGGAACTGCTGGGCTGGCGCCGTCCCGCCGAGGCCGCCGAAGAGGCGCCTCGTGCTTCCTGACGAACTCACCGGTCCCGGCCAGGACATCCCGCCGCGGGAGCACGCCGTCCGGGCCGAGGAGGACTTGCTCGCCGCCCGGCACGCGGTGCGGGCGGCGGCGGTCGCGGCGGCGTTCTCCATTGTGGACCAGACGAAGATCGTCACCGCCGCCAGCGAACTGGTCCGCAACGCCTACATCCACGGAGGCGGCGGCACCGTCACCGTCGCCGTGCTGCGCGACAGCGGCGGACGGACCGGGATCCAGGTCCTGGTCCGCGACGAGGGCCCCGGGATCGACGACGTCGAGCAGGCGCTGTCCGACGGGTTCAGCACCGGCGCCGGACTCGGCCACGGCCTCGGCGGAACCCGGCGGCTGGTCGACGATTTCGCCATCGACACCGGACCCGGCCGCGGCACCGCCGTCACCGTCGTGCGCTGGGCCCGATGACCGGCGTCGTCGTGCCCCCTCCGTCCCGGTGCGTGCGGATCGGCCACCCCAGCGCCGTGTACGCCGCCGCCCGGGCGGCCCGCGACACCGGACGCGCCGCAGGACTGCCGGAAGTGCTCGCCGAACGCGCCGCCGTCGTCACCGCCGAACTGGCCAGCAATCTCGACAAGCACGCCGCCAACGGCGTGGTCGTCGTGCACCGAACGGCGATCGGGCTCGGCGTCGACGTGCTCGCCGCCGACGACGGACCCGGCATGGCCGACGTCGGCCATTGGCTGGTGGACGGCAACTCGACCACGGCGACGCTGGGCACCGGCCTCGGCGCGGTCGACCGCATGGCCGCCGCGTTCCGGATCGGCTCCGCTCCGGGCGCGGGAACCCTGGCCGCCGCCCGCGTCCTCGCGCCCGGCGCCCCGCCCGGCCGCGTCGCCGCGACCGGGCACTTCTGCCTGCCTCGCGACGGGGAACACCTCTGCGGGGACGCGGTCGCCGTCGCCGAGACGGCCGGCAGCTGGAATGTCGTCGTGGCGGACGGGCTGGGTCACGGACCGGACGCCGCCGAAGCGGCCGACGCGGCGATCCGCGTGTTCGGCCAGAACCCGGAGCGCCCGCTGCCCCATCAGCTGACCAGCATGCACCGGGCCCTGCGCGCCACCCGGGGCGCGGCCGTCGCGCTGGCCAGGATCACGCCGCACCGGGTCGATTTCTGCGGCGTCGGCAACGTCAGCGGGACTGCCCTCAGCGGCTCCGGCCGCCCGGGGCTGCTGCTCAGCATCCCCGGGATCGTCGGGTTCACCCTGCCGAACCCCCAGGTCCGGCGGGCACCGCTGGGCACGGGCGACGTCGTCGTGCTGCACACCGACGGCGTCGGCCCCGGCTGGCGGAACCCGCCGCCGGGCAGCCGTCTCGCCGCCCGGCCCGGCGACGCGCTTCTGCTGGCGGCGGAACTCGTTCACCGGCACCGGAATCCGCGCGACGACGCGGCCATGATCGCCTTGCAGCCGGACCGGCTCGGCTGATGCATCTTCCTCTCGCCCAGCTCCGCCGGAGCCTGCGCACCGCCTGCAGCGAAGCCGGTGTGCCGATCGGCGACCGCGCTCGCCTGGTCCTCGCCGCGACCCTGCTGGCCGAACCCGCCGTCGCCGCCGGCGCGGAGGTCTCCGCAGAAACGACGACGGCGGACCGCCGCCTCGCCGTCGTCCTCCGCCTGCCCGCCCCTGTCGACCAGGCCCGGCGCAACACCCTTCCGCTGCTGCCCGACACCGGCGACGGCGCGACGGTCACCTGGCACCTCCCCACCAGTCCCGGCGACGGCACCGGCTTCGCCGCGGACGACGCCTCGGCCACTCGCGAGGAGATGCTCGCGCTGATCGCCCGCACCGACGCTCTGGTACAGGAACAACGGGACCTCAAGCACGAACTGGCCGAAACCAACAGCGGCGTGCTCGCCATGTACGTCGAACTCGAGCAACGCGACGAGCAGCTGCGCCGCGCGCACGCGGTGATCTTCCGCGAACTGGAGGACGCGCTGCGCCCTCGGCCGCCGGCCGTGCCCGGCCTGCAGCTGGCGGTCCAGTACTCCCCCACCGGCCAGGACTCCCCGACCGGCGGCGACCTCTACGACTGGTTCGTGCTTCCCGACGGCCGGCTGCACGTCACCGTGGTCGACGCGGTCGGCCACGGCGTCGCCTCGACCCGCGACGCCCTCACCGTCACCCACGCCATCCGCACCCTCGCACTGGAAGGAACGCCCTTCCCCGGCCTCATCGCCCGCGCCGCCCGCATCCTGGCCACGATCGAGCCCGACCTGACGGCCACCGTGCTCCTGGCCCGGATCGACCCGGCGACCGGCGACACGGCCTTCGCCAACGGCGGCCACCCCGAGCCGGTCCACATCTCCCCCGGACGCCCCGCGCGCCTGCTGCGCGCCCCGGTCGTCGGACGCGGCATCGGGTTCCCCGACCCCGGCAGTCCCGCGCTCGCCCTCCACACGCTCGTCCCCGGCGACACGGTGCTGCTCTACACCGACGGCCTGATCGAAAGCCGCCGCGACCTGGACGAAGGACAAGTCCGGCTCCTGGACCACACGAGCGCACTCGCCCTCCTGCCGACCGCGGAACTCCCGCGCGAACTGGTCACGCGAATGCACGACGTCGTCCTGCACGCCGACGACACCGTAGCCCTCGCGATCCGGCGGGACCCCGGAACGGCACCAGCCTGAGCGGCGGGCTGCCCTCACTGCGCTGCCGGCCCTCCGGGGAGCGGACGGCGCACGGTAAACTGAAGCGAGAGGCCGACCTAGGGATGCCGCCGTGAATACCGTGAACCGATCCCGCAGGACGCGCCAGGCCGACCAGACGGCCGCCGCCGTGGCCGATTCCGCCGAACTGCTCGAGATCCTTTTCGAGCGCGCCCGCGACGCCTCCCCGAGGCCCCTGTCGGTGTCGCAAGTACGCGCAGTCATCGCACTCGACCGCTGCGAAGGACTCAACCTGCGCACGTTGGCGGACCTGCTCGGGTCGACCCCTCCCCTGACGAGCCGCCTGTGCGACCGGCTCGAAGCCGTGGGCTTCCTGGAGCGGCTCCCGAACGCACAGAACCGCCGCGAGCTGATCCTGCGGCTCAGCGACGCCGGTCGCGCCTACCTGCAGGACCTGCGAGCGCGGCGCCGGGAAACTCTCCACACCGTCCTCGCCGGGCTGACCGCCGACGAGCGGGAAGCTCTCGCGATCGGGCTGCGCGCTTTCCAAGAGGCGGCGAACCGGGATCTCGACGAAAGTGACAACGCGGCCGCGGCGCAGTAGGGTGATTGTTGTCATGCGACAACAAACCTGGTGACGGCCTGTTCGCCAGATCGCGGTTCAGTCGGCAGCCGCGGCCGCCCGGCAGGCCGCTTCCTTCGCCGGCCAAGCAAGCCGGCATCCTTCGGAGCGCTGCTCATGGAACGAGCGTCCACGCCGGTCTTGTCCATCACCGCGAAATCCCACGGCACTGTCAGCGTGCTCGCAGTCGGCGGCGACGTGGACCACACCGCGCGCACCCCGCTGCGGGACGCGATGGCCGCGGCCTTCGCCCGGCACCCGCGCGGACTGATCGTCGACCTGACCGCCGTGCACCTGTTCAGCGCGGCGGGCTTGTCCGCACTGGTCTGGCTGCGCCAAGCCGCCGCCGAAGCGCAGATCGAGGTCGTCCTGGTCGCCACCCAGCACAGCGTGCTCAAACCCTTGGCAATCACCCGGCTCGACGAACTGTTCGACATCCAGCCCACACTCCGGCAAGCGGTGGGACAACACCGCGGACCGCCGACGGCTCTCGGGCCCGGCAACGCCTAGCCGGCACCGCCACCGGCCGATAGGCGGCAACGACGACGCAGCGACTCCGGTCCCGGTTTTCTCGGCGACGACCGGCCCCGCGGGTCGCAGGCGAGGCTGGCGCAGGCGCCATTGCGGACGGCTCGGGCCAGGTCCAGTGCCGTCGCCGTGAAACGGTCGGCGGCCGCTCCGCTGCCGGTGGTTCGCGTGTTGAGATTTGGCGTGGTGATCGCTTGCGCCGATGCAGACTAGAGCGCCAAGGCGCTTGTAAATGCACCCAATGGTGCTGGACTTTCGCGAGAGACCTGCCATTTCCTTGCATCGAGTCGGCTATTTTTATGAGATCGACGCCTTATTGCTTCGACCACAAGGGAGACGGCAAGCACTGTCACGGAGGCAATGAGGCCTTCGACCGCGGCCTGGCCGTACGATTCGTTGAAGATGAACCTGAAACCCAGCAGCAGCACCAAGAAGAGTGCGGGGTCGCGAACAGCCAGTACGCCCGGGATTTCAGCTTGCGCTCCCTCATTGGCCTTCTTTCTCGTAATTTTCCTAAGCTGAACGGGTGCAACGTCGCGACGCAGCCTCCGAGTCCGCTGGCCAGAGCACCCGAGGGCCGCTGCGCGCACCGAAAAGCGCTCCTGTCAAGAAGGCGAATTCACACTTCTTTTCCTGCGGGAAGAGTGCGCCTCCTCCGCACACCTGGCTTCCGGCAGTGATCGTATGCCGCCCAGGTTTGCAGGAGAGGGTGTGAGGAATCGGCCCCAGCCAGAAGTACCAGCGGTAGCCGAGCAGCATGTCGACGGCCGACTTGCGTGCCCCGCCATGCCCCGGTCTACGAAGCGACGCGTGCACGCCTGCGCAACCACGGCGATCGATGGAACGCCAACGATCTCGCGGACCTTCTCTACCTTGGCCGGGCGAGCGCTTATGCGGATTTCGTGGTGTGCGAGAGGAAAGCCGCCGACTATCTTGGCCGCGCTTGGCGTGGACGCACTGATCAGGCGCGCGTCGTCACGATGCTCCCGGCACTGCTCGCTGAACTCGAGCCCGTGCTGACGACACCGCCAGCCACGGAATGAGCGGGTGCGTTCGCACATCGCCGCCAGCATTCCGCGGCACGCCTGCCCGGTGACGGCAACTCCTCGACGGCTACCCGGCCCGTCAACTCGCGTGTCCGATCTCGTCGGCTCCCGAGGAAGGCTGGCGGCACAGCGCCCGGCATCGTGCCCGACGCATGTTTTCCTTCTACCAGCACGGATCTCCGGACAACTGCTCGTCAAGCGACGAGACTGCTCCGCATCCCCGGTTCGGTGGGGGCCAGCTTGGCGGACGTGGTTGAATGGTCGCCTAGCACGACATCTGGATTGCCAGTTTCAGGTATTCACTGTCGAAGGCGGAAAAATGAACAGAACGCGACCACTGCGGTTCCTTCCCGTGGCCGCACTGGCTTCTCTCGCAGCATGCGGTTCTCTGGAGAACCACCCTGGCGCGAGCGCGGCGCCTCCGCCCGGCAGCACGTCGATGTCGTCCTCCTCGCAGAACTTCACGGGCGCGGATCTCTGTGCATTGCTTACCGCCGCGGACAAGGAGACGCTGGGCCTGGCAGGACCGAGCAAGGCGTGGGACCGGCCGTACAAGATGGGCGGCACGCGCCGCGCCCGATGCCAGTGGACCAGCGAGGACACCGAACTGGACCTCGCCTTCCACGACGCCGACATCCCGCAGAACACTATGTTCTCGCCCGACGCGCAGGTAAGCCAGGAGCAGATCCGCGGGCGCGACGCGAAGGTCGTCGCTTTCCGGAAAGCACCGATGAATTGCCTGGTACTGGTGAATCTGCGCGCGCAGGCCCACCTGAGGGTGGACTCGACTCCCGGTTCCGACGCTCCGGAGCCGGCCGAGACCTGCGCGTTCGCCAAGCGGGTCGCGGCGGCCGCCGCCTCGAGAATCTCCGGTTGAAGCGTCGAGGCGGCGGCACCTGCTATCGCCGAGGGCGATGTTCCCGCCGAAGCTACTTCGCGACGACGAGAACTCTTTCCCTGCCTAGTTGCGTGCCGGAGTCGACGTACATATTGACCTCGCCGTCGATCCAGCGGACCAGCAGATCGTCGGGGTGGTCGTTGCCGTCGCAGCGTCCTCGCGCGGAGACACAGCGCCCACGCTGATCCCAGAAAATGCCAGCGTCAGGAATACCGAGAAGTCACCGGTAACTGCTGCACTCCGCAAACTCCGTCTGCCCACCGTGTTCCGTCCCCTCCACGCGATAAGCCCAATCGCCGTTGTTCCCGCGCCAGGACAGTTCTATTCAGGCTGCGCTCGATGGATACAGCGAACGAGAAGCGGATTTCCGGCCGGCTGCGCGCGCTTAGCCCGAACGAACCAGAAGCCCTGGCCGTAAATCAGAACTAGCGAGTCCAGCGGTTCCACCGAGACGACGCACGGCACGACCGGTCCCGATGGATGCCTTAGAACTTGATCCTTGCGCCCACGGTCTTTCGCCGTGAACAGCGCGTAGTCGGCCGCAGTCATCAACCCTTGCAGTGTTCTCCCCGCTCCGGGAAACGATTCGGCACCGATGCAAACACAGACTCGAGCGGACGAGCCAGCAGATTCCGAGCAGGCATCGACGATTCGCCGCCGAAGTCGAAGATGCCTTCCATACGCGCCATCGCCGAGATCCTTGCGCCAGCCGACCAAACCCCTGCGCCGCCCTGCCCATCTGAGCGTCGCCAGCGCGGCATTTGCCCGGAAGTCCGTTCCAGGGTGGCCGGACGGAGCAACCACGGCGACAGCTTTCAGACAAAATGCGGGTCGCCGCTGGACCGGCTTCGACCGGCCTCCCCACACTCGGCCGACAGTGAGTTTCTTTCCCCCGAGCCTTGGAGGAGTTCCGATGCGTCGAAGAATCGCCCTCAGTCTCACCGGTGCGGCCGTTCTCGCGGCGAGCCTCGCCGCCGCGTTCGCCCCCGCAGCCGCACAAGCGTCGCCCGGACTGATCGCGGCCATGCAACGGGATCTGGGCCTCAGCGCCGAACAAGCGCAGACCCGGCTCGGACAAGAACTGACGGCGGCGAAGCAGATGCCCGCTGCCCGGCAGGCGGCCGGCGCGGCGTTCGGCGGAGCCTGGTTCGATCCGGCCCGAGGCAAGCTGGTGATCGGCGTGACAGACCCGGCCGTGGCCGACGCTGTTCACCGCACCGGCGCGGAAACCGTCCCGGCACACGTCACCGCCGCAGCGCTCGACGCGGCGAAGGCGTCCATCGACAACGCGGCAAAGGCGAAACGCGCCCCCGCCGCGGTCAGCGGCTGGCACGCGGACCCCCGCACCGGCAGCGTGGTCGTGACCCTCCAGCCCGGCGCGCACGGCCCGGACGTCGACGCCTTCCTCTCGCGAGCCCGCGCGGCGGGCCCGGTGACCGTGGCGTCCGGTGCCCGCCCGCAGACGTTCTCGGCAGGCACCGTCGGCGGGGATCCCTACTACATCAACGGAAACACCCGCTGCTCCATCGGCTTCTCGGTCCACGGCGGCTTCGTCAGCGCCGGGCACTGCGGCGGCGCGGGCAGCTCCGTCGTCGGCTGGGACAACTCGGCGATGGGCACGTTCGCCGGATCTTCTTTCCCCGGCAACGACTACTCGTACATCACCATCGGCAACGGCTGGTGGACCGCCCCCGTCGTCCTCGGCTGGGGCACGGTCAGCGACGTGATCGTCCGCGGCTCGTCGGTCGCGCCCGCCGGCTCGTCGATCTGCCGCTCCGGCTCGACGTCGCACTGGCATTGCGGCACCGTTCTCGGCCTCAACGAAACGATCAACTACGCCCAGGGCGCGGTCTACGAAGCGACGCACACCAACGCGTGCGCGGAACCAGGCGACTCCGGCGGCTCCTTCATCACCGGCGACCAAGCCCAGGGAGTCACCTCAGGCGGCTTCGGCAACTGCAGCTCCGGCGGCGAGACCTGGTTCCAGCCGGTGAACGAAATCCTGCAGACCTACCATCTGTCCCTCGTCACCGGCTGACCCGCTGGCCGGGGTGCTGGGCTCGCTCCGGAAGCTCGCGCCCCGGCCCTGGGGGCACTCCGAATCAGAGGACCGGCCAGCCGAGGGCGGCCGGAGAGATCTCCGGCCATGTGCGCCAGTGCGTCTCGCGATGGGCGGTTCCTGCGACCAGCATCCGCCACCACATCAGCGAACGCTTCGATCCAGGCACCTCAATCGCGTCCGCGAAACGAGGACGGCCGCAGTGCGCTCGCCGAGGCAGCACAGCCGGGCGTGTTCTTCTGCCGCCGCCCAAGGCCCAGAGCAGACAGCACGGCGAGCCCAGTGACAATCGCCAGCACCGTGAACACGACCGTGTAGGCGTGCGCATGCGGAACACCGTCCGGTCCGCTCATGCTGGCCAGGAGCGTGGCGGTGACGGCGGTGCCGAAAGCGCCTCCGCCCGCGCGGGCGATCTGGTTGATGCCCGTGGCGACGGCGGTGTCGGCGGGCGCGACGGCTTGCGCGATGACGGTGGGCAGCACGGCATAGGCGCCGCCGACGGCCAGGCCGAGGAGGACGCCCGCACCGACTAGGTCGGCCAGGGTGTCGCGGGACAGGGCCGGCCAGGCGAACGAGGCGATCATGACCGTGACGGCGACCAGCAGCACCGGCCGGGGTCCGGTGCGTCCGGTGGCCCGCGCCGCGATCTGGACGCCGGCCGGGAGCAGCACCATCGCGGGCAGGAGAACCAGTCCGGAGACGGCGGCGGACTCCCCGAACCCGGAACCGGCCGGGGCGGTGACCAGTCCGGGAACGACGACATAGCCGGCGTACATGCCGAAACCGATGAAGAACGCGGAGAGGTTGCTCATCAGCACGGGACGCTGGACGAACACCCGCATGCTGACCAGCGGTGCCGCGGCCCGTCGCTCCACCAGCACCCACACGGCGAGCACGATCGCGCCCACGGCGAGCAGGCCGAGCACGGGGGCGGACGCCCAGCCCCAGCCGGGCCCCCGGTCGATGCCGAGCAGGATCGCCCCCAGTCCGGAGGCCAGCAGCACTGCGCCGGGCGCGTCCATCCGGGTCCGCTCGGACGCGGGCTCGCGGCGCGGGGCGGTCGCCCCCACGGCGAGGGAGCCGGCCGCACCGAGGACCGCGGCAGGGGCGAACATCCCGGGCAGGCCCCAGGCACCGATCAGGACTCCCGACAACGGCAGCCCGATCCCGCCGAGACCGGTCATCGCGCTGAGCAGGCCGATGCCGAGGCCGAGCCGGTGGGCAGGCTGGGCGGCGCGCAGGATCGAGAACCCGATGGGGAAGATCGCCGAGGCCAGGCTTTGGGTGAACCGGCCGGCCAGGAAGATCCCGAACGTCGGCGCGGCCATGCACAGCACACTGCCCACCGCGAGACAGGCCATGACGGCGACGCCGACCCGCCGGTGCCCGTACCGGTCGCCCAGCCGCGCGAGGACCGGGGTCGTGACTGTGCCGCCGAGCAAAGTGATCGTCAACGCCCACGAAGCCGATCCGTTCGGCAGGCCGTACCGCTGGCCGATCTCCCCGAGGGCGGGAATCACCATCACCGCCGCCAGGCCGTAGCCGAACCCCGACACCAGCAGCGCGATCAGCGCCCCGGTCCCGGCGGCACGGTCTTGGCCGGCGGTCGCTGTGCTCGTCTCGTTCGTCACTGCGCTCCCTCTCGTGCCCGGTCCCGTTACGGCAGGACTCAGGCAGTCTTGATAACTGTTTTCATCAAGAACCTTGCCGGGTGAAGTCGGCTTCAGGTCAAATGAGCGGCATGGACGACGTCACGCTCACCAGCGGCCAGGCCGCCGCGGTGTTCGACCTGCCCGTGTCCACGCTCCGGTGGTGGGAGAAGGAGGGGCTCGTCCAGCCGTTGGCGGGTCCCGGCGGTCGTCGCCGATACGGGCGGGACGAACTCCGCCGGATCGCTCTCGTCTGCCTCTTCCGGCAGGCCGGGATGATGTCGCTGGACGACGTCCGGAACGTATTCGCGGGCAAGACGCACGGTCACGACTGGCGCGACACGGTGCTCGCCCGGATCGACGGCATCGACCGCCAGCGCGCCCGGCTCGACAGCGCCCGCCGCTATCTCGCCCATCTGCTGATCTGCGAGCGCGACGATCCCACCCACTGCCACCTGATGGACCGGGATATCGCCGCGCACACTCCCTGGACAGCGGGGAGTGACAAAACCTCGGGTGACGGAACTGACGATGACCGGGAGTCCGTTGTCGAGCAGGCTGTCTGCGAGGTGTGCGGTGCAGCTGTCGCCAGGTCGGCCACTGGGCGACCGCGGCGGTACTGCTCGCACGCGTGCCGCCAGCGCGCGTACCGGCATCGCACCGGATAAGGAGGGCTGCCGCCGCCGGTTCGCGAAGTCGTGTGGTCGCACCGATTCCTGGCGGGTCGCGCTCGGCGACGGGCGGATGGCTGCCGGAATTCGGCCGCGGGCTGTGTTTCCCGCGAAGCGGCCCCGTTCAACCCGCTGCGCGGTTGAACATTTGGGCAGCGACCGCCGATCCGGAAAGCTCGCGCTCGCACCGGAGCGGCGCCAGCACGACCGACCGAGCAGGGACGCCGCTGTCCTTCCCGCCCGCCAGGAGGCTTGATGAGTCACGACGCGATCGCCCCGCCGCCCGCTCCCGCGTTCCGCCGCCAGGGCGATCTCCTGCTGTTGTCGGGCCAGGTCGGCGTCGACGAGAACTGGCGGCCGGTGGCCGGGACGTTCCGCGACGAGGCGCGCGCCGCCTTCGCGAACGTCCGCCGGGTGCTCGCCGAAGCCGGAGCCCGCCCGGAGCACGTCCTCAAGATCACCGGCTACCTCGCCGACCTCGCGGATTTCCCTGCCTACAACGAGGTCTGGACCGAGGAGTTCCCCGGCCTCCGTCCCGCCCGGACGACGATCGGCGCCCAGCTGCTCCCGCCCTTGCGCGTCGAACTCGACGTCGTCGCCTGGCTCGGCGACACCCCCTGAGCGGCGGACGCCCCAGGGCCGGGCTGGGCGCGAACGTCGCCTGTCTCGCAGCGGAACCGTCACTTCGCCGGTTGACAGCGAAGTCGCGCGCTGCGTGCGCGATTCCGCCTAGGCTGTCCGCATGCGACGCTTCAACGACGAAGACCTCACCGGCGCGGAGTTCCGCGAGTGCGACCTGAGCAGAACCCGGCTGGTCGGCGTAGTCATGCAGGACGCCGAGATCGACGGCCTGGTCACCAATCTCGTGGTCAACGGCGTCGACGTCATGCCGTACGTCGAGGCGGAACTCGACCGCCGCCACCCGGTGCGCCTGCTGATCCGCTCCGACGAACCGGCCGACCTGCGAGAGGCCTGGCGGCAGCTGCGGGACGACTGGACGACGACCGCCGAGCGCGTCCGGTCCATGCCGGAGAACAGCGAGCATCGGGGCGTCGACGGCGAGTGGTCGATGGTCCAAACCCTGCGGCACCTTGTCTTCGTGCACGACTCCTGGTTCCGGCGCTGCGTTCTCGGGATCACCGAGCCGTTCACCGCCATGGGACTGGGTCCGGACTTCGTCATGGACCAGGAGAACGGGCTCGGCCCGTCCGCCCGGGTGAGCCTCGAAGAGGTGCTCGCCGTGCACGACCGGCAGGCTTCGGAGATCGAGACGTGGCTGGCCGAGGTCACGCCTGATCAGCTCGCGCGGACCGCGCCGGTGCCCGACGACGACAGGTGGCCGCCCTACGCCAAGGGACGGACCGTGCGGAAATGCCTCGGCACCGTGCTCGACGAGGAGTGGGCGCACCACGGATTCTGCAAACGAGACCTGGACAAACTCTCGCAGCAGGAGGCGGCGGCGGGTTCGTGAGCGGGATCCCGCCGGGTGCCCGGAGCGGAGACCACTTAGGATCCCGTTCGGGCGGCCGGGACGAGGGCGCACGGCGTCCGGACGCGATGCCGCTGTGGGCCGGCCCGCGCGTTGTCCGGGCCGGTGCGCGAATTCCGTGCAACCGCACGATAGCCAGCTCCCCGCAAGCCCGGATCGTCCTTGCCGAACTCCGTCTCTATCCGGAAGGCTGGCTGATCGAGGTCGAAGCCGAGGCGCACACCGTCGGCGAATCTCCAGGCGACCTGATCGCAAGATGCACGGCGGAACCCCTCGACGGCCCGGCCGATTCGCTGCTGCGGTTCGGCGTCCGGTTTCGCGACTCCGGCGAGGCAGCCACCACCGACTATGTCCTCACCCCGGCAAGCGAACCGGAACCACCTGTCCTCCTGACACTCGGCGGGCCCGGTTATCACATCGACGGCATGAACATCCGCAGCGAAGAGAATCTATGGCTGTGGCCCGCTCCCCCGGCGGAAACTTTCGATTTCACTGTGGAGTGGCCAGCATTCGGCATTCCGCTCACCACGACAACAATCGACGGCGGGCGGTTTCGCGACTCCGCGACCGGAAGCCAATAGATCGGGAGAGCTGGGCGGCATTCGTCCGAACCGGCATCGCGTTCGGTCTCAATCCTGTTGTCGTAGCGAAGAGATCCTGTTCGACCGGACAGATGTCCCGAGGTCAGAACGCCTGCGTTGCGCGGCGGTGGTCATGTCCTCGGCGAGCAGGCGGTAGAACCGCGCCGCGCGGCGCAGCCGGGTGCCTACCGCCGTGCGGTCGCCGAGGAGATCCGCGCCGTGTTCGGCGGTGTCGGCCCATCTGGTGATCGACCGGGTGCTGGCCTCCCAGGCGCGGTACCAGACCTCGTCGTCGACCAGGTACCGCTCCCGGCGGGTCGACGGGTGGCGTTCGCGTTGGACGATCTCCAGCTTCTCCAGATACGCGATCGCTTTGGAGATCGAAGCCGGGCTGACCTCCAGCCGCTCCACGAGTTCGGCGGCGGTGACGGCCGCGGAGTCGGTGGTCAACAGGCAGGCGAGCACGCGCGCGGGCATGCTCGGCAGGCCGGTCTCGATCATCATCGCGGCGAAATCCGCGACGAAGGCGTCCGCCTGCCGCCGATCGGTTCGGTCCGGTTCCCGCGCTGCCGAGGAGCGGTGGGCTCGGTGCAGGGTGGCCTGGTGCGCGCCGTCCGGTTCGTAGCCGTCCGGGCCGCCGTTGCGCCCCACCTCGCGGCTGATCGTCGAGGTCGGCCGGGCCAGCCTGCGGGCGATCTCGGCGTAGCCGAGCCCGTCGGCAAGCCACGCCGCGATGCGCCTGCGGTCTTCGATGGTCAGCCGGGTGCCGGGCATCGGCCCTCCTGTCTTCTCGATCACAGCGTGCGCGACCGTCGCCGTCGTTGCAATGGTTTTTCCTGACGCGAGCAGCCCCGTGCCACTGGCCGGGTCATTGCAATGAAGCGTAGATGCGTTGGCAGCGAGGAATTATCTGGCTTGATCTCGTTGACCGCCGTGGAAAGCGGTCGTAGCTTTCGTGTCGTGGAAACCATAACCAGCCGGATGGTCTCGCGAGGACCGGGGCTCCGGGCAGGAAACCGGATACAGCTGCTGATCGCCAGCGCGCCGCACCCGCGCTGGGAACGCAATTTCGGCGACGATCCCGCCGCCTCTCTCAACTTGTCCGCGCCCGCGCCGCGAGGAGGTGCCCGATGAAGGTGTGTCTGGTCACCGGCGCGTCGTCCGGAATCGGTCTGGCGACCGCGCTCGAACTTCGCAACGCCGGTCACACGGTCTACGGCGCTGCGCGGCGCGTGCACCGGATGGAGCCGTTGCGCGCCGCTGGCGGGCACGTGCTGAAGATGGACGCCCGCGAACCCCAGGACCTCGATCGCGCGGTCGGCACTGTGCTGGCTGAACAGGGCCGGATCGACGTGCTGGTCAACAATGCGGGCACGGTCCTGCACGGCGCGGCCGAGGACGTGCCGCTGGACCTGGCGCGGGATCAGTTCGAGGTCAACCTGTTCGCGCCTGCCCGGCTCGTGCAGCTCGTGCTGCCCGCGATGCGCGAGCAGCGGTCGGGCACGATCGTCGCCATGTCCTCGATCGGCGGCGAGATCTCTTTGCCGCTGGGCGCTTGGTATTACGCCGCGAAGCACGCGCTCGAAGCGTATTCCGACACGCTGCGGATGGAGGTCGCTCCGTTCGGCATCGACGTCGTCATCGTCCAGCCTGGCATCATCCGCACCGAGTTCGAGGACCAGACCGCCGCGCAGCTTCGCGAATTCTCCGGGCACGGAGCCTACCGGGACATGGCCGAGGCGATGGCGAAGCGCGGGGAAACCGGGCTGGCCGACGGCTCCGATCCCAGCGTGGTGGCGCAGGCGGTCCGCACCGCGGTGGAAGCCGACCGTCCGGACACCCGCTACGCCGTCGGCTGGCAGGCCGAGACGCTGCTGAAGCTGAACCGGACGCTGCCCGACCGCGAGTTCGACGACCTTGTCACCCGGGGCCTCTCCTCCGGTCCCGGGCAGTGACCTGATCACCGGAGCCGGACTGCGCTGGAGCGCTAAAGGCTCGCGAGGAAGGAAAGCAGCACGGCAGCCGGTACCGGATAAACGCTGGGCCGGCGCACGGATTCGGCGACCGCCCGGTCTGACGTGACCACGATGACCGGACGCCCCTGCGGCTCGGCCCCGGCCACCCCGCTGATCGTGTCGCCGGTGGGCAATCCGGGTCCGGAGAAAAGCACCCGGACCCCGCGCGGCATGCCCGTAGGCACGGAAAACGCGACCTCGCCGTCGAAGACCGCCGTCAGCTCGGGCTCGAACCGCGCCACGAGCACGGCGAGCTGCTGCACCAGCTGGCTCAGCCGCTCGGCGGGCTCCAGCTCCGGGTACGCGGCCATGGCCACGTTGTCGCCGTCCACCACCATGTGCACCCACGGCAGGGCGAGCAGCCGCGCCAGGTCGGCCGGGCTTCGCGTCGCCTCCGCTTGTGTGTCGGTCGTGGCCAGCGGACGGCGCCTGAGGTGTTCCGCCAGCCGTTCGCTCTCCACGTCGATGCTGTCGAGCAGGGCCACGAAGTCCCGGTCGGCGGCCAGTTCCCGGTACTCCGCGGGCAGTTCGTTTTCCAGTCCCGCCAAGGCTTCCGCGGTGACCGACAGCTGCACGTCCTTCGCCGCGAACAGTTCCGCCCAGCGGTCCCGCGCCTGGTCGTCGCCGTGCTTCACGGCCGCGCGGTACTCGTGGTACGCCAGGAATTCGCGGATCGGATCGCGGTGCTTGGGATTGGCGAGCAGGCGGTAGAAATCCGGGTAGAAATGCTGGAGCATGATCACCTTCACCAGATTTCCCGCGCCGAGTTCGTCCCAGGACCGGCTGAGGTGGTACTCCAGCACGAAACTGTTGATCAGCCGCTTGATCCGCCGCGGATTGCGTCCGGTGCGCTCGATGACCATGTTCTTCGTCGACTCGTCGAAGAAGCCGCCGGTGTTCGAAAGCTCGAGATAGCCGTCGACGAGGCGCATCGCCTGTTCCGTCGACGGGACCGGGATCCGGTAGCTGATCTGGACGATTTTCTCCAGGTATTCGCCCGCGGACACCTGATCGCCGACGCCGGCGGATTCGCGCACCGCGTGCCACAGCGCGCTTTGATGGCAGGCGAGCACGAACACGATGCCGGGGACGTCGAGGTACAGCTTGATCGCCTCGCAGACCTCGATGACGCGCGCGCTGGCGCACCGGTCGAGATCGTCGACGAAAACCACCACCAGCCGCCGGCCGTCCGGGGTGCCGCTTTTGGCCATCCAGCCGCCGACCGCGTCCCGCAGCACCCCTTTGATCTGGTTGCGCGCCCGCGCGTCCAGCGACAGCCGCTGCCAGATCTCGTCCACCACCCGGCCCAGGCCGAAGAAGCTCGCCGCGACGAGCCCGGCGCCGCGCAGCACGCCGAACAGGTGCGCGCGCCGGGACATCGACCGCACCGTCCGCCGGATCAGGTTGCGGTCCAGGCGCAGCAGAACCGACTTGATCAGCCCTTCCAGTGCGTTCGTGGCTCCGGACGTCCACGCGTTGAACCACACGACGGACACGTCGGGCTCGCTGGACAGCTTGGCCTCCAGCTGGTGCAGGAGGCTGCTCTTGCCCATCCCCCACGCCGCGTCCACCGCCACCGTGAACGGCGCGGTGGCCCGGGACGCCGTGATGAGACCCGCGAGGCTGTTCGCCACGTCGGCGGCCTCCAGCAGGTCGTCCGCGGCGCCGTCGCCGACCGGGGCGTCGTTGAGCACGACGAAGCCCCGTTGCCGGGAGCGGTCGTCTGGGGTCGTGGTCATGGGCACCTTTTTAGCGGAGGCCGCGGCAGGCGGGGAGCGGACCCTTTAAGCCAGAACGCAAAAGGTGTACGGCAGGCCCGGGCCGGGGCAATACTCCCCACCAAGCGAAGCCGAGGAAAAAGGTCAGACAGTACTGGATACGGGAGGACAAAGGCTATGGTTCGCACTTTTTGGCGAAGACTGACGGCAGTGGCTGCGATTTCCGCACTCTCGTGCTTGCTGGCGGCGGCCCCTCCGGCGAGCGCGGCGCCGGCCGCGGGATGTCCGGGCAACACGCACGCGGTCTACAGCGGGCACAACCTGGGATGCGAGATGGACGGCCAGCACCACAGCGGCTGGGTGACCTGGAGCGGGACGAACGGACGGCAAACGCTCGCGGTGGTCGGTGTCGGTTATGTGACGTACTACGCCCCGTGCAATGGCTGTCAGTGGCTCCCGCTGGACCGCGGGCAAGCCAGTCCGAGCGGCGGCGGAATCTTCTTCTCCCTCGATTTCTGGGACACTCAGGGCGTGCCGCTGAACGGGCACTACTACGTTCTCGGCACAGACGGGCACACGCGGTGGTGCATCAATTTCGACAGCCAGCACGATTATCCTACGTCGGGCTGGTATTACGAGGGATGCCGCACGGATTGAAAAGGTGCGGGAAAAGGAAAGCGTTCGAGGCCGGGACCGGCCTCGAACGTCCTCGCCGTCAACCAGCCCTTCAGCCCCACACCGGTTCGCGCACCGGGGCGAGCAGCTCGCTGACATCGCCGGAAACGTCCTCGTCCGGTGTGCCGCGCCGGAACAGCCTGCCGGGCGCGCCGCCGCTCGTGGACACTCCGGCCAGTTCCGCCCAGTCGCCGCGCACCCGCAGCCACGTGCCCTCGCGGAGGCCGAGCACCGGAATGTCGTTGCACTCGTGGAATTCCGCGAGCCGTTTCGCCCGGGTCTCGCCCATGTGCGTGCTGCCCGGGTCGGGGTCGACGTAGTGCGGGTTGAGCTGGAACGGCACCAGGCCCAGCGAGGCGAGGCTGGGCGGCTCCACGATTGGCATGTCGTTGGTGGTGCGCACGGTGGGGCCGGCGATGTTGGTTCCCGCGCTCGCGCCGAGGTAGGGCATTCCGGCGGAAACCCGTTCCCGCAACGGTTCCAGCAGCTCGCGCCGGTACAGCTCGGCCAGCAGGCGGAAAGTGTTGCCGCCGCCGGTGTACACCGCCGGGGCCGAGCGCACGGCGGCGACTGGGTCGGCGGCGGTGTGCAGCCCGCGCACGCGCACCCCGAGCGGGGCCAGCGCGGTCGCGATGCGTTCGGTGTAGCCGTCGTGGTCGGCCAGTGCGAACGGGACGAACACCAGCTCGGTGCGCCCGTCCAGCACCTCGGCCACCGCGTCCAGGGCGTGTTCGAGGGGGCCGCGGCCGTGGTTGGTCGAATTGGACAGCAACAGCAAGTCAGTCACGCGTTTCTCCTTGGTTCGCCCGCCATTGTTCAGCAGGTCCGCAGCAGCCGTTGCAGGACCCGGACGGAGAACCGCAGCGATTCCAGCGGCACCCGTTCGTCCACGCCGTGGAACAGCCGGTTGTAGGGCAGTTCCGGCGGGACGCGCAGCGCTTTGAATCCGAAGCCGCGGATGCCGAGCGCGGACAATGCTTTGTTGTCGGTACCGCCAGCGTTGCAATACGGGGCGGGGTGCCCGTCCGGGTCCTCGGCGATGACGGCCGCGCACATCGCGTCCACCAGCGGGCCGTCGAAGCCGCTTTCCATCGCGATGTCGCGGTGGATGAACTCGCGGCGCACCGACGGCAGCAGCAGTTCGTCGATCGTGTCCAGCAGTTCCTGCTCGTATCCGGGAAGGAACCGGCCGTCGACCGCGGCGGTGGCCCGGCCGGGGATGACGTTGACCTGGTATCCGCCGGAGATCATGGTGGGGTTCGCGGAGTTGCGCAGGATCACGTTCACCAGCTCCCGCACCGGGTCCATCCGCGCCAGGCTTCCGTCCACATCGGACGGATCGAACGGGACGCCGAGCAGTTCCGCGGCGCGTTCCAGCAGCGCCCGCACCGGTTCGATCAGCCGGACCGGGAAGCGGTGGCGGCCGATCCGGGCGAGCGATTCGGCGAGGTCGGTGACCGCGTTCTCGTCGTTGGGCGAGGAACCGTGCCCGGCGCGGCCGGTAGCGACCAGCCGCAGCCACGCCTGCCCGCGCTGCGCGCATTCGATCGGGTACAGCCGGGAGCCGTTGCCGAGGTCGAACGACACGCCGCCGCCCTCGGTGATCGCCTCCCCCACGCCCTCGAACAGGTCGCGGCGGTGCTCGGCCAGCCAGTGCGAGCCGAACTTCCCGCCGCCCTCCTCGTCGGCGAGGAAGCCGAACACGACGTCCCGCGGCGGTTTCTCGCCGGTGCGGCCGAACTGCCGCGCCAGCGCGAGGATCGCCGCGTCGAAGTCCTTCATGTCGATCGCGCCGCGGCCCCAGAGCATGCCGTCGGCGATCTCCCCGGAGAACGGCGGGACGCTCCACTCGTCCGCGTCCGCCGGCACCACGTCCAGATGGCCGTGCAGCAGCAGCGCCGGCCGCGATGAGTCCACTCCGGGCACTCGGGCGAACACGCTGGCCCGGCCGGGCGCGCTTTCCACCAGCGTCGGTTCCAGCCCGGCTTCGGCGAGTTTCTCCGCGACGTACTCCGCGGCGGGCCGCTCGGTCGCGCCGGGATTGGACGTGTCGATGCGGATCAGGTCCCGGCAGAGGCCGACCACCTCGTCCTGCGCGCTGGTCACTGCGCCACCTCCTCGAGTTCGGCTGAGCCCACCGGGCGGATCAGCCCGGCCCGGCCCAGCACGGTGTACAGGATCGCGGCGGTGAGCAAGGAGTTCAGCGCGGGAATCCCCCAGTGCACGAACTTGCCGACGCAGAACGCCGCGGCCCACACCGCGAGCGTGGCGGGCACCCACACCGGCATCGTGGCAGGCACCCGCCCGGCGGCGCGACTCTCGCGCAGCGGCGTGGAAAGCCTGCGCACCAGGAAGTACTCGGCCACGATGATGCCGCCCACCGGCGGGATCGCGACGCCGAGGATCGACAGGAACGCGGTGAAGTGCTGCAGGAAGCCGACCGCGGACAGCACCGTCCCGGCGAGCCCGATCACCAGGGTGACGACGCCGCGGTGCAGCGGGCGGCCGAACACGGTCCGCACGAAGTTCACCACGCCCAGCGAGGAGCCGTAGAGGTTCCAGTCGTTGATCTTCGCGGTCGCCAGCACCACCACGATCAGCCCGACGAAGCCCGAAGTGGACAGCACGATGTGCGTGACGTCGGAACTGCCGACCAGGTGCCCGAGCAGCACGCCCGTCATGCCGACGATGTACTCGGACAGCACGATCGACGCCGAACTCTGCAGCAGGACGTGCCAGCCCTTGCGGTTGAACCGGGTCATGTCCGGGGCGACCACGGCTCCGGTCATGTAGCCGCCGGCGATGATCGTCGCGGCGGCCGGGATGGAGATCGCGGTCGCCGTCGGCGCGGCCGACATCAGCGCGCCCACCGAGTGGTCCGACAGCGTGGAGATCACGCTCCACGCCACGAGCCCGAAGAACAGCGGCACCGCGATCTTCGCCAGCCACATCATGTACTTGAAGCCGTAGATCACCAGCAGCGTCAGGACAATGCCGGACACCGCGCACCACAGCCACGGCGGGCCGCCCGCCAGTGCGTGCATGCTGTTGCCGAAAATGCCGTTCTGCACGCCGAACCAGCCCACCAGGCTGATCGCGATCACCAGGCTCACCAGTGCGGACCCGTTGCGGCCGAAGCCGGTGAACCGGGTCAGCATGGTCATGGTGAGCCCCTCGCGCTGGCCGGCCAGCCCGATCAGGAAGATCACCACCTCCAGGATCACCGCGCCGAGGGTGAACGCCCAGAACGCGTCGGAGAACCGCATCCCCACGCCGAGCGTCGCGCCGAGCACGAACTGGGACAGCGACCCGGACTGCGCGAGCCACTGCAGCAGCATCGAACCGAACCCGTAGCGGGCGTTCTCCGGGACGCGGCGCAGCGAGTAGTCGTCGTTGCCGATCCGTTTCCTGGTCCGCTTCGCGGTTTTCGTCGCGGTGCTCATCCGGCCACCTCCGTGCCCAGCGTCTGCAGGTGCGCCATCGAGCCGTAGCGGGCCTGCAGGGTGGCGAATTCCGCCTCGTCGTGGAACTTCAGCGCACCCGCGCCGAATTGCTTCGCGACCTCGACCGCGTAGCGCGCGGCGGCGGCGATGTCCGTCTCGTGGCTGGCGCCGGTCGCGCAGCCCGCGACAGTCGCCGCCGAGGTGATCGCCAGTCCGACCACCGGCGCGTCCGTCGCGGTCGCGGGCTGGAGGATCGAGTTCAAGTGGTAGACGCCGTTGCCGTAGGGCGTGATGTCCTGCGTGGTGATCGGGTAGGTCACCAGCGGCGCGCCGGTCACCGTCTCCAGCAGGTCGCCCAGTCCCTCCGAGACCCGCAGGATGTAGCCGCTGCGGACGGTCGGGGAAAGGGCGAGGCCGCGGTGGTTGATCACCCGGTTGCCCTTGGTGGTGTCGATCGACAGCACGGCGGCCATCTCGGCGGACAGCTCGTAGCTGTTCATCGTGGCGATGTCGACCGGCGAGTTCATGAACGGCACCGGGTCGTGCGCCAAGGTGGGCGCGTCCGGGCAGATGTGCGTCCCGATCAGCACGTCGCCGGGCAGCACGTCCCCGCGAGCACGCATGGACAGCAGCTTCGCGGCCGCGGCGAGCGCGGCGGCGGCACCGTCCCCGTCGGACACGAACCCGGTCACCTCCGGCCGGGCGCCGACCCCGCCGAGGCGGCCCACGACACCGAGGGTGGGCGCGTCGCCGCCCGCGGCGCGGCCGTGGCTGCCGGGCACCCGCACCCGGACGAAATCGGTCCGTCCGGAGCCTTCGCCGGTGACCGTGGCGACCTCCGCGCCGCTGCCGACGGCACCGGCGACCGCGTCGAGGTAGGCAACGGCCTCTTTCCCGGTCACCGCCGGGTCGTCGAGGATTTCGAGCAGTTCCAGGACGTGTTTGAGCATGTGGTTCCTCTGAAAAGTCAAGCCGCCGGGGTGGTCCGACCAGACTCGGCCCGGGCGCCCCGGCTTTACAAACATTTCCCGTTATTCGCACAATGGCTGGGTGCCCGAACGAGACGAGCGCGCCACCCCGCCCGGGCTGCCGCAGACCGCGGACCGCGCGCTGCAGGTGCTGCTCGCCTTCGACCGCGCGCGCCCGGAGTGGGGAGTCACCGCGGTGGCCCGCGAGTTCGGCCTGCACACCTCCATCGCCCAGCGGCTTCTGGCGGTGCTGGCGCATCGCGGGTTCCTCGTCCGCGACGACAGCACCCGGCGGTACCGGATCGGGCCGGCCGCGCTGCACCTCGGCCGGTTGTGGGACCGGGCCGGAGCGCTGGACCTGCTGGTGGTCCCGGTCCTGTCCGACCTCGCCGCCCAGACCGGGCACGCCGCCCTGCTGTCCCTTCCCGACGGTGCGCACACCCGGTGCGTGCTGGCCGCGGAGGGCGCGGACGGGCGGCTGCGCGGCTACTCGCTGGTCGGCGAGCTGTACCCGGCGCACGCGGGCGCGACCAGCAAGGCGTACTTCGCCTTCCTGCCCGAAAAGGAGCGCGACCGGCTGTTCGCCGACCGGCCGATGGCGCGGTTCACGCCGGACACCGTCACCGATCTCGCCGTCCTGCGCGAACAGCTGGCCGAGATCGCCGACCGGGGCTGGGCGTTCACCACCGGCGAGTACGACACCGGCGTGGCGACGCTCGCGGTACCAGTGTTCCTGCGCGGCGAACCGTACGGCAGCCTGTCCGTCGGCTGGTCCGCCGAGCGCTTCCAGCACGACCCGGAGCGGTGGGTGGATTTGCTGCGCCGCGGCGCGGAGCTGATCGAATTGCGGCTTTCCCGGCCCGTTCCGCGCCGCTGACCTCGGGCGGCGGGTACGAAACCGCAGCACCCGCGCCAAAGTCAGCGAGCTTGCGAGGGCGGGCAGCCGTAGCGCTGCCGAAAGGCCGCCGCGAACCGGCTCGCGCTGGAGAAATTCCACCGGGCGGCGATTTCGCTCACCGACAGTTCCGGATGCGCTTCGAGATCCGCGCGAGCGTGCTGCAGCCGGACCGCTACGAGATGCTCCGTCGGGGTGCAGCCGACCCACTGCCGGAAGCTTTCCTGCAGCCTGCGGACCGTGGTCCCGGCGACCTCCGCCATCTGCGCGGCGGTCCACGCCCGCGCGGGATCGTCGCGCACCGCGTCGACGACCCGGGCGATCGCTCGCGGCTTCGGGGGCGGGCCGTGTCCCGCGTCGGGGCAGCTGGCGAGGAGGAACCCGGCCGAGACCGCTCCGGCCAGCTGGTCGCGGACCAGCGGCTGGCCGGCGAACAACCGGCATTCGCGCATCTGCGAGGACAGACCGGCCACCAGATGCCGCCAGTCGCGGGCCGGGCCGTGCTCGAGGCGGAGCTGGTCGGGCAGCGCCCCGGCCGCCCGGACCGTGCCGAGGACCCGCTCGGCCTCCCGGTCCAGCCAGTCCCGGTCGAATTTGACGCCCAGCACGGTGCAGGTCGCGTCCCAGTGGCTGATCAGCGACGAGGTGTCGGCCCGGAAGACCGTCGCCTGTCCCGGCAGCGAGGTGACCGTGCCGTGCCGGCCCCGGCTTTCCAGATGGCCGGTCAGCGGCAGGTTGACCTCGTACGCGCTCGGGTAGTCGCACGCGACCTCCACGTCGGCTCCCCACCCGACGTACCCGATCAGCACCGGGCCGAGGTCCAGCGTCCGCAGGGTCAGCCGCGGCTCCCGTCCGCCCAGCGGCGTGAGCTGGTGCGGGAAGTAGGCGTCGGCCACCGACCTCGAGGCTCGCTCCCAGTCCCGGGGCGTCGCACCACGGCGTGCGGACATGACCGCATGCTAACCGATCCGCGGCGGCGCGCCCGATTCGTCGCGCGATCCGTACCGGATCCGCGCTTCGCGTGTCGCCGGCCCGTTCCGCCGGACCTACCTTCTCCCCGACCGGACGGAATCGGCGAAGGAGGCCGCGTCAATGACGACGATCGACACCAGCGCCCAGGATCTTTCCTGGATCGGCGAAATCACCATGGCCCAGCTCGAGCGGAACCCTTACGAGCCCTACGAACGGCTGCGCCGGGAGGCTCCGCTGGCGTACGTGCCGGTGCTCGGCTCGCACGTCGCCACGACCGCGGACATCTGCCGCGAAATCGCCACCAGCCCCGCCTTCGAGGCGGTCATCACGCCGGCCGGCGGGCGGACGTTCGGGCACCCGGCGATCATCGGGGTCAACGGCGACATCCACGCGGACCTGCGTTCGATGGTCGAACCCGCGCTCCAGCCGGTCGAGGTCGACCGCTGGATCGAGGATCTCGTCCGGCCCATCGCGCGCGGCTATCTCGAGAAGTTCGAGAACGACGGCCGGGCCGAACTCGTGTCCCAGTACTGCGAACCGGTCAGCGTCCGTTCCCTCGGCGACCTGCTGGGGCTGCAGAGCGTCAGCTCGGACAAGCTGCGCGAATGGTTCGCGAAACTGAGCCGTTCCTTCACCAACGCCGCGATGACCGAGGACGGCGAATTCGCCAACCCCGAAGGCTTCGTCCAAGGCGACGAAGCCAAGGCCGAAATCCAGGCGACGGTCGACCCGTTGATCGACAAGTGGATCGCTGAACCGGCCGACACCGCGATCTCGCACTGGCTGCACGACGGCATGCCGCCCGGCAAGACGCGCGACCGCGAGTACATCTACCCGACGATCTACGTGTATCTGCTCGGCGCGATGCAGGAACCGGGCCACGGCATGGCTTCGACGCTGGCCGGCTTGTTCAGCGAACCCGGCCAGCTCGAAGAAGTCGTCGACGACCCGGCGCTCATCCACCGCGCGATCTCCGAGGGCATGCGCTGGACCTCGCCGATCTGGTCGGCTACCGCGCGCGTCTCGACCGAGCCGGTCACCGTCGCCGGGGTCGACCTGCCCGCCGGAACGCCGGTGATCCTGTCCTATGGCTCGGCGAACCACGACACCGGCGTCTACGAGGCACCGACCCGCTACGACCTGCACCGCCCGCCGCTGCCGCACCTGGCTTTCGGCGCGGGCAACCACGCGTGCGCGGGCATCTACTTCGCCAATCACGTCATGCGCATCGCACTGGAGGAATTGTTCGAGTCGATCCCCAACCTCGAACGCGACACCGGCTCGGACGTCGAGTTCTGGGGCTGGGGATTCCGCGGACCGACGTCGCTGCGCGTCGCCTGGGAGGCCTGACATGGCGTTCACCGCGACCGTCGGCGGACGGGAGGTGCGGTGCGAGGAAGACCAGCCGGTGCTCGACGCCTTCCTCCGCGCCGGCGTCTGGATGCCGAACTCCTGCAACCAAGGCACCTGCGGCACCTGCAAGCTGCGGGTGGTCAGCGGCGACGTCGATCACCGAGACTCGCCGTCCGACACCTTGACCGGAGACGAACGGGCGGCCGGGTTCGCGCTGGCCTGCCAGGCTCGGCTGCGCTCGGACATCGTCGTCGAGAGCACCGGCAGCGCCGCCGTCCGGGACACCTATCCGCTGCGCGATTTCACTGCCACCGTCAGGGAAATCGAGGACATTGCCCGCGACACCCGCAGGCTTCGGCTCGCGCTCCCCGAACCGTTGGCCTTCCACGCTGGACAGTACGTCGAGCTGACCGTGCCGGGCACCGCCGTCCGACGGCAGTATTCCCTGGCCAACACCGCTGAAGAGGACAAAGTCCTGGAGTTGCACGTGCGCCGGGTGCCCGGCGGGGCGGCGACCGAGAAGTGGATCTTCGCCGGTCTCGCGGCCGGGGATCAGGTCCAGGTCACCGGACCGCTCGGCGACTTCTTCCTGCCCCCGGCGGAAGAAGACGACGGCGCGCCGATGGTGCTCATCGGCGGCGGGACCGGCCTCGCGCCGCTGCTCGGGCTCGCCCGCACCGCGCTCGCTCGCGATCCGGAGCGGAAAGTACTGCTGTACCACGGCGTTCGCAATGCGGCTGATCTCTACGACCTTGATTTGCTGGCGGAGCTTTCCGACGGTTGTCCGGGATTCGCGTTCGTGCCGGTGCTTTCTGATGAGCCCGAAGGTGCGTCGTATCGCACCGGTTTTCCGACCGACCGGTTCCTCGACGACGTGTCCAGCGCACGCGGCTGGTCGGGATGGCTCTGCGGTCCGCCGCCGATGGTCGAGGCCGGGGTGAAAGCGTTCAAGCGGCGGCGGATGGCGCCGCGGATGATTCACCGGGAGAAGTTCACTCCTGCCGGGGCTTGAACCGGTTCGGCGAAACGAGAAGACGGGTCTGCAGTTCGATCGCGAATCGCTGGACCGGATCGGCGAGATCGACCCCGCACAAGGCTTCGATGCGCTGCAGCCGGTACCGGAAAGTGTTGCGGTGTATGCGAAGTTCGGCTGCGGCCCGGGTGGCGTCGCCGCCCGCGTCGAACCAGCATCGAAGTGTGTGCAGGTATTCGGCACCGCGCGTGGACTCGTCGCGGCGCAGCACGTCCAGTGCGCCGCCGAGCAGGCCGGGGTGTTCGGCGGCCAAACCCGCCAGCTCGGCGAGCAGGACCTGCGGGCGCAGCTCCTCCAGCTGGGCAGTGCCCGGTTCGGCCCGCGCGGCGAGCACCCCCGTCGCGTGTCTGAGCGGCCCGAGTTCGGCGCGGATCTCCCGTCCGGCGGCACAAGAACGGCTGACACACGCCACTAGCGGCACGCCGGTGACCGACGAGGCGCGCCGTCGCAAGCGCTCGACGAAGCTGGCGGGGCCGGAACCGGGAATTTCGGGGAACAGCACGAACATGAGACTGCCCAGCACTGCCGTGGCCGTACTTGGGTGGAGCATCCGTGCGCAGCGCGCCATGGCTCCTTCGTGGTCGGAAGTGACCGTGTCGGCGTGCGCACCGAGGGCGGCGAGGCACCATTTCCGGTGCCTGCCGAGCCGACCGGTCACTGCTTCCCACGATCCCGTGCCTGCCAGCAGTCCCCGCAGCAGTTCGGCGCGGACGGCGTCTTCGTCGTCCCGTCCGGCGGGTTCGCCGATGAACCAGGCAGCCGCGGCCGTCGACACTTCGCTCAGCACCTGCGGCACGGACCCGGGCGTCTCCGGGCCGGGCGCGCAGAGGACATATCCGCCGACTGCCTGGCCAGCCTGGATCGGTGCGGCCCATCGCGGACCTGCGCCCGGCAGGTCGAGGCGATCGACGCTGCGCAGGCGAGCGAGTCTCGCTCGGATCTTTTCCGGGACTCGCCGGGTGAGAGCCATTTCGCTGGTGAGCGAGTCGGGGGTTTCCCCGCAGCCGAAAGCGAGAACACGGAACGCGGAGTCAGTGACCACCACCGCACCGTCCAGCGCGAGAGCCGCGCTTTCGACGAGATCGTAGAGACCGCCTGCGGTCGGCGTGGCTCCGCGCGCGCCGAACCGGGTGCCGGACAGCAAGGAGCGCACCAGTGTCCGGATCTCCGCCCAGCCGATCCGCTCCTCCGCCGCGAGCACCGGCACCCCGGATTCGGCGGCGGCAGCAGGGATGTCGAGTTCCGCCGGCAGACCGCTTTCTCGCACCACGAGCGCTGCGGCGCCCGCGCGACCGGCGGCCGTGAGCACGTGCACGAGTTCGTCAGCGGTCAGGCGGGGCCGCGTCACCAGCACCAGCTGATTCCGCTCCGGCGGCCGGACGGGGTCCCACGGAGCCGCGCCGGCCACCAGCCGGTCGAGGCCCGAAGCCGGTGCCGCCACGCTGAACCAGCCGCGCCGGGCGCTGACGAGGAGCGTCAGCCGGATCGCCCCGTCCGGCTCCCGCACCGGGAAACCGGTCTCCGGCCAGGCCTCGGCTGCCGTCATCGGATCGCTCCTTCCGCCTGCGCCACGTCGCGTAGGGGGAAGGCTAGGCAGCGCCCCGACCGCCGTCAGTGGGCGCACAGCCCTGCGAAGACCGCCCGGCAGGGCTGTGCGCCCTCCTCAACCCAGCTTCCGCAACCGGGGCAGGAGGTCTCGCCGGGCCAGTTCCAGGAAGCGGGCCTGATCTTCGCCGGGCGCGTGCAGCACCAGGTCGGTGAAGCCGGCGTCGACGTACGGGCGGATCCGCTCGACCACCTCGTCGGGGTCGGCGGAGACGATCCACCGGGAAGCGACCTGCGACACCGGGAGCGCGTCGGCGGCGCGCTCCATGTCGAGAGGGTCGGAGATACCGTGTTTCTGTTCAGCGGTCAGGGACAGCGGCGCCCAGAACCTGGTGTTCGCGACGGCGGTCTCGGCGTCGGTTTCGTAGGACAGCTTGATCTCGATCGAGCGCGTGACGGCCGCGGGCTCGCGGCCAGCCTGCTCGGCACCGGCGTCCACGGCGGGCTGCAGCTTCTCCGTGTACAGCTCCATGCCCTTGCCGCTGGTGCAGATGAGGCCGTCCGCCGTCCGGCCTGCGTACTTCGCCACCACCGGGCCGCCCGCGGCGAGGTAGACGGGCACCGGCTGCGGCGGCCGGTCGTAGACGGTCGCGTTCTCCGTGCGGTAGTACTCCCCGTCGAAGCTCACCCGTTCCTCTGTCCACAAGCGACGGATGAGGTCGACCGCCTCCCGCAGACGGGCGAACCGTTCCTTGAAGCCGGGCCACTCGAGCCGGGAGACCGCCACCTCGTTGAGCGCTTCGCCGGTGCCGAGACCAAGCACGATCCGGCCGGGGCAGAGCGCGCCGAGGGTGCCGAAAGCCTGTGCCACCACGGCCGGGTGGTAGCGGAAGGTCGCGGTCAGCACGCTGGTGCCGAGCCGGATCCGTTCGGTGCGCTCCCCCGCCGCGGCGAGCAGGGCGATCGAGAACGGCGCGTGCCCGTGCCGATGCCGCCAGGGCTGGTAATGGTCGCTGACCATGACGGAGTCGAAGCCTCGCTGTTCGGCGAGAACAGCCAGTTCGATCAGGCGGCGCGGCCCGAACTGCTCGGCCGAAGCCTTGTAGCCGACGGTGATTCCGGCGGAGTTGGTGTCCATTCCGGACAGTCAACCGGCCGGGCGGGGCCGGGTCATCGGGCACGGCGGCCGAACGACGGAGCCTTGTGTTGTGGTGCGTGCTGTGTGATGCGTGCGGTCAGCCGGGTTCGTCCCAGTCGACGTCGGCGGCCCGCGTCGCCAGATGCACGGCCAGCCGGTCGTCCGGATCGCCGAGGTCCGCGGGCAGGATTTCGGCGATCCGCTCCATGCGCTGCATCACGGTGTTGCGGTGGACGCCGAGGACGGCTCCGGCGGCCTTCGCCGAGAACTGGGCGTCGAGGTAGCTCCGCAGCGTGCGGACCAGGACACCGGACGGGTCCGCCTCGATCAGCGGAGCGAGCAGGTCCGCCGCGGCACCCCGCAACGGCGCGGAGCCGTACCAGCCCGCGAGCAGCCTCCGGGTGCTGCCCGCGTCGACGTGTTCGACGACCGCCCGGCGGTGCGATGTGCGGGCGAGCAGAGCCGCGCGACGGGCTTGCTCGGCGGAGCGGCCGATGCCCGCCGCGCCGACGTGCGCGCGGCCCACTCCCGCGCACAGCCGCAAACCGGGATGCTCCGCTTCGACGGCGGCGAGCGTGCTGGCGACGCGCTCGATCAGCGGACCAGGGTCCGCCGCTTCGGCTTGCGCGTCGGTGGTCGACCAGAACAGCCATCCTTCGCCGCGTTCGACAAGCCTCGCGGTGACGCCGTGCTCTTCCAGCTGAGCCTCCAATTCCGTGCCCAGAACGGAGGTCCGGAGGGCGGCGGGGACGGCCGGCGCCTCCACCTGCACCGCTGTGTGGCAGCCGGCGAGACGCCAGCCGAGCGCGGTAGCCCGCTCGACCGTATGACGTCCCGGTTCTTCGGGCTGTTCGAGGATTTCGTTGAGCAGCAGCGAACGGCGGCGGTGTTCCCGTTCGGCGCGAACGGCTTCCCCCGCCACGTGCACCGCGAAGGACAGCGCCGCGATCGCGATCGCCCGCCGGACCGGTTCGAGCAGCACTCCCGCCGCGAAACGGGGCCGCCGCACGACGATCCAGTAGACCGCGGGCCCGGTCGCGTCGACCTGGACCGGTTGCAGCATCAGGTCGCCGTCGAGGCCGACGGTCAGGGCGGCCGGTCGCGGATCGGCCAGTCGCGCCGGGTCGGCCTGCCTGCCGAGCAGCTCGTGCACCGCCGGATCACCGGCCACGAAACGGGATTCGGCGTCGACGAGCGCGACTGGTTCGCCGAGCGTCGCCCTCAGCTGCGCGGTGAGCGCGCCGGCGTCCGACGGCGGGCGCTGGAAGCGACGGGAGGCGTCGCCGAGCACGCGCAGGCCCGCGATCTCGGGCGCGCGCACGTAAGGATCGAACGCGGTGACGACCCTCGTGGGGGTGAGGTCCTCGACGCCGACGAGCGGCAGCGCCAGCCGGTCGGCGAGCCGGCGGGTGGCGAACGGGACCCGCCGGGGCGGGCGGGCCGCGACGATCCCGGACAGCCCCGCGCTCGCGGCCAGCCGGATCGCGAGATCCGCCGCGAGATCGTCGAGGACGAGCTGTTCCCGGCCGAACACCACGACGCTGCGCGGGGCGAGTTCGGAGATCTCGGGCACGGCCGAGCCCGGGACGACCGTCGCGACGGGTCTTTTCAGCCCGGCTTCGCCCGCCAGCACCTCGTAGTGTTCGAGCAGGCCCAGGTCCAGCAGCTGGGCGAGGGTGACCGTCATGGCGCCCCCGGTTCCAGGATCGGTCCCACCGCGGTCGCCCGCAGGCGCGCGGCCGGCACCGGAACGTACGTCATCAGCGCCTCCTTCACCGGGGTTTCCCGGAGGGTGCGGGGATCAGCTCCGGCCCGCACCGCGGCGTCCCGGGCCAGCTGCCGGGCGCGAGCCGCCGGCTCTTCCCTTCCTCCGGAGCCCTGCCAGAAGATCCGGTCGACCGAGCCCGCCGCTTCGGCGGTGGCGGCCCCCATGGCGGCCGCGAGGTCTCCGTCCTGCGGCCGCAGCACGGAAACTCCGGGCGGATCCGGAATCGCGGCGGACTGATCGCCGACGAGCACGACCGGGAGGTCACCGTGCCCGTACCGCGCGCGGGCGACCGCTGCGGCGAAAGACTTTTCGCGGTCCACCGCGATCAGCCGCGGGAGACGCGAGCCGATCCGGATACCGCCGAATTCCCGGTATGCGCCCGATTCGCGAAGCAAACCGCCGTAGGTCGTCCCGACGACAGTGCGGCTGCCGGTCATTTCCGCCACCACGGCCGCAGGCACTCCGGCCAGCCGCGCGGCACCGTGCGTCAACGCCGCCCGGGCCGCCCCGAGACATGCCGTGGTGTGGCGCTGCGCCTCGAGTTCGGGCAGCACTGTCCCGTCGCCGCGGACCAGGTACAGCTCGGCGGCGGGATTGTGCTTCCGGACTGCGGCGCCCAGTTCGTCGATTCGGGCGCGGGCGAACCCGGCCAAAGCCGCGTCGAGCAAAGCGGTGTTCTCCCGCTCCAGCAGCCCGATCGCCTCTGTCTCGCCGCCTCTGCGCACCAGCACGTCCGGCCCGAGCACATCGGCGAGCAGGGCCGCGGCCCGCTGTTCGTGGTCGGAGTTCTCCAGCCCGTGGACCCCGGTGATCGCGACCGCGCGGACGTTTTCGGCGCAGTGCCGGGCAAATTCGGCCACTGCGGCGAGGTCGAGGGGCGCGGACGCCGTGCCGTCGTATTCGTGCCCGCCCCGCACCATCGCGACCGGTCCCGCAAGCGCGCCGGACATCCGCACCGGCCAGCCCGCGAGCGGCGGAAGCGCGGTCGCCCCGCCGATGCGCAGGACGCCGACCCGGGACCCGCCGCGCACCTCGGCGGGCACGGGCTCCGGCAGGATCGCCACCACCCGGTCGATCGCCGCGCCGTCAACCTCCGAGACGAGTGCGTCGAGCAGTCCCGACGGCGAGTCGCCCCGGGGAATTCCTCGACTGGACGCCACGATTCGGCTCGCCTCGTCCAGAGCCACGGCGCGCGCGGAGACCGCATCAATGCCCACCCGCACGCGGCTCATCGGACACCAGCCCCAGGCGAACCGTCGAACCGCACCGCGTCGACGGCGTAACCGAACGCGCGCGGCCCGGCCGCCGCGTGTCCTTCCGGGGTGTGCCACCGCTCGTCGACCGGGCTGGCGAGCACGTGCACTTCCTGCCCGGCCGCGAGATCGACCGTCTGCGTCAGCGCGCCGGTGTCCGCGTCCGCGACCCCGATCAGGTCCGGGACCGTGGCCAGCACCGTGCCTTCCCGGCTGACGATCAGGTTCTCGTTCTGGAAATCGATCCGCACGAACCCCTCGGGCGTCTCCAGGGAAACCACGCCGCGCGGCCAGCCGTCGGAGGAATGCTGCAGGACTTCGGCGACTGTTCCGGTGCACACCAGGCGACCGCCGCAGGCACGCAGGTATGGCTCGTACCCGTGCCGGGAGACGTCGGCGAGCGCCGCGCCGATCCTGGCGCACTCGCTGATCGAACCGACCGTGCCGAGCCTCGCGCAGTCCCCGGCGGTCACCCGGTACGCGCTGATCAGCGCCACGAGCCCCAGCGGCGGCAGCACGGCCCGGACCAGCTCGCCGAGCACGGCGCCGGAGCCTTGGCTGAACTCGGCGACGACCCCGGAGCCGCCGACGACGGTGATCGGCGAAACGGAAAACCCGGCCAGCCGCAGCAGGGTCAGGTCGATCGAGGGCAGCGTGCGGCGCATCAGGTCGAGGTCGAGGCACGGCAGCCCGAGTTCGGCCGCGACGACGAGCGGTATGGCCGCGTTGACGCTCCCGAGCTGGATCGGGAGGACCGCCGCGCACTCCCGTCCGGCGCGGGCCTCCACTGCCGCCCGCAGCGTCTCCGCCTCGACTCCGCTGTGCGCCTTCTCGACCAGGGTGTGCGGGGTCCCGCCGGACACCACCGGGAGCACGAGAGCGTCCGGGGCGAGGTCGTCCGCCGTCACGAGCGGGATCGGCCCGTGCCGCCGGACGGCCGCGATCAGGAGCTGCTGGGCGAGATACGGGTCTCCGCCGCCTCCGCTCCCGAAGTGCACGGCACCGCGCACCACGTCGTCGATCACGGATTCGGCGACGTGCTTCATGCCCAGACCTTAACCGGCGTCGCCGCTGCTCATGAGGGTGTGACACCCCGGAAACCGGCGTAGAGCCGGGCGAACGCGCGGGCGGCGGCGACCAGTTCGGCGACCGGGACGTGCTCGTCGGCGGTGTGCGCGACGGTCATCGAGCCGGGTCCGTACACGACGGCCGGGATGCCGAGCCGGTTGCGGAGGAACCGTGCGTCCGTGCCGAGTTTCAGCCCCCGGACCGGTGCGTCGTCCGCCGCCCTGCGCACCTCGGCGACGAAGGGGTGTCCGGGGTCCATTTCGGATCCCTCGGCGAACGCGACGACCTCGGCGTCGTAGTCGAACTCGCCCGCGGCGTCGATCAGCCCGGTCAGCGCGGCCAGCGCCGCGTCCCGGGTCTGGCCGGGCAGCACGCGCCGATCGACCCGCAGCCTGCACTCGGCCGCCACGATGTTGGCGGCGGTGCCGCCGGAGATCGTCCCGACGTTGCCGGTGGGCGTGCCGAGCAGCGGATGCTCGCCGTCGCCGAAGTCGGCGAGGTGGAGCGCGGAGACGATCCGCGCCGCGTCCGCGATCGCGGAGTGCCCGGCCGCCGGGTCGCTGCCGTGCGCCGCCCGGCCCCGCACCGCGATCTCCGCCATCAGCGAGCCGCGCTCGGCCACCCCGACCCGCAGTTCGCTCGGTTCGGGGACGACGGCGGCGTCGGCGTGCACCAGCCCGGCGGCGACCAGCGCCTCGGTCCCGGCCCGGCCGCCGGTCTCCTCGTCGGCCACGAAGTGGAAGACGAGGTCCGCGGGCGGCACGATTCCGGCGTCGCGGCAGGCGCGCATCCCTTCGACCGCAGCGGCGATCCCGCCTTTCATGTCGCAGGCGCCGCGGCCGTACAGCAATCCGTCCCGCACCAGCCCGCCGAACGGCGGCACCGACCAGTCCTCTTCGGCCACCGGGACGACGTCCACGTGCCCGTTGACCAGCAACGTGGGGCCGTCGCCAGTGCCGAGGCGAGCCAGGATCGACGGGCGGCCAGGTTCGGGTTCGAAGATCTCGACCTCCGCGCCCAGCTCGCGCAAGGCCGCGGACAACGGCTCGACCACCGGCCGCTCGCCGCCGGGCGGATTCTGCGTGTCGCACCGGATCAGGCTCGCGGCCAGCTCGGTCACCCGGTCGGCCCGTACCGCGGCTGCGGCGGCGTTCATGCTGGCTCCTCAAGGTATTTCGTGATCGCGGCGAGCGCTTCGCGGTCGAGGAAGCCGAGCGGGGCCAGCCTTTCCGCGAACCCCAGCAACGCGGGCCGGAACGCCACGACCTCCGCGAACAGGTCGGCGGCCTCCCGGTTCCGTCCGGCGCGGGCGAGCAGCACCGCGCGCCAGAAATCTGCCTCGCGGTTGTCCGGTCCGATGACCTCGGCCGCCGACGCGAGGGCGTTCAACCGTTCGTCCAGTTCGGCCGGGGCGATCCCCTCGAACGGCCCGAGCGTCAAGCCGCGCGCGAACATCACCTCGCCGACGGCGCCGAACGCCCGCGAACGAGGCAGAAGCCGCGACAGCTCGGCGATCGGGTCCGGGTGGTCGTCGACGCGCAGATCGACGATCACCTCGTTCCACGGCTCCGGACTGCGGCGACCGGACACCACCAGCAACGCGGCCGACTGGGAACCGCGCACGTCTCCCCCGGTGCCGTCCGCGGCGCGGAGCCCGGCGAGGATGCGGTCGGCGAGATCCCCTTCCGCGGTCTCGAAAGCGGAGAGCGCGGCCTGGCAAACCCCGGGAGCGGCCAGCATGTTCCCTTGCACGCTCACTTGGTGCCCGCGCGCGGAACCGGCGTGCGGCGCGCACGAACCGCCGGTGTGCCCGCCCACCGAGCCCCGGGCGTCGACGACCCCCAGCTGGCGGTATCCGGCTTCCGGGTCCTCGTTCACCAGGATGTCCACAGTGGACGGCGCAGGGACGCCCGCCCGCAACAGTTCCAGGCCGCGAGGCCCGTAGCCGACATTGACGAACGCCTGCGTGGCCACCGCGCCGACGCCCGCCTCGGCCCAGGGCAGGAGCGTGCCGACGCCGAAGAAATGGGTCTGGGCACCGACGCCGAGCCATCCGGTGGCCGGATCGCGCGCGACGATCGAGTAAGTCACGGCCTTCCTTCCCCTGCCTTCGCGACGTTTTCCCGGAGGAGGTCCGCCACCCGGTCCGGCTCCTCCAGCATCGGCAGGTGACCGGTCCCGGCCAGCTCCTTCGCGACGCCGCCAGTGCCCTCGGCCAGTTCGCGCGACATCGCGGGCGGGCACGTCGGATCCTCGGTTCCGGCCACTGCCAGCACCGGAATCCCCGACATGGCAACACTTCCGGCCAAATGCCGGATGTCCGCGCCGAACGCCCCGTACAGGATCTCGGCGACCACCGCCGTCGGCCGGGTGCCGACCGCTTCCGCCATCACCTCCCGGAGCCGGGCCGAGCCGCGGTGCGCCCGGCCCACGATCTCGGGCACCTGACCGGCGAAATACCCGGCGGTCCCGCTGGCTTCGAGTTCGCGCACCATCGCGGCGATGGCCTCGGCCGGGACGCCGGTGCCCAGCGTCGAACCGAACGTGCTGACGCTGAGCACCCGCCGGGGGTGCAGCGCGGCCAGCGCGACGCTGATCGTGCCGCCGAGAGAACCTCCGCCGAGGTGCACCTCGTCCAGCCCGAGAGCGTCGAGGACCGCCAGGACGTCCGGAACGTAGCCCTCCTCGACGGTGAACGGCCCGGCCTGCCCGGAGTGCCCGTGCCCGCGCAGGTCCATCGCCACGACCGGCCGGTCGAGCCGCGCCGCGACGTCGGCCCAGACCACCGCGGCGGAGTTGATGGGATGGATCAGCACGAGCGGGGCGCCGGACCGGTCGTCCGCGGTGCGCAGCACCGACAGCCGTCCGGTCGGCCCCGCGACGCTGACGCGGTCCAGGTCCATCCTCATTCCGTCCCGTGCTTGGGCATCTGCGGGTCCTGGACGCTCACGTGCATGTGCCAGATCCGCCAGTCCCGGCCGCCTTTGCCGTCGTCGCGGCGGAAGAACTCGGTGGTGCGGAACGGAGTCCGCGCCGCGTCCTGCTGTCCCGGGGCCAGCACGTCCGCCACGCCTTCGGCGGTGAGCAGCGCGACGTCGCCGAAGATCTGGACGTCCGGGCCGACGGTGTCCTTGATCGCGGTGATGCTCAACCCGATCTTCGCGGCGTTGACCCACAGCCGGTGCTTGTCCAGGACCCCGTGGTAGGTGTGGCCGTTGAGGTTGAACTGGTGGTATCCGTCGCCCTCCGGGAAATATCGCAGCATCCGGTCGGCGACGAGGCCCACGTTCGCCTCGTACCAGCCTTGGTGCGCTTCGAGGATCCGTTCGAGGTCGGTGCTCATGGCTCTTTCCTTTCAGTGAGTGAATTCGCCGGTCAGCTCGCCTACCGCGGCGAGGGTTTCTTCCGCGCCGTCGGCGACGACGGTCGCGATGGCGACGTTGTCCGCGCCGGCGTCGAGGTATTCCTTGAGGCGGGCCCGCGCGGCGTCCTGGCCGCCCGCGACGGCGAAGAGGTCGATCCAGTCGTCCGGCATCTCCGCGGCGACCGTCTCGGGGCCGCCGCGGGACAGCATGTCCGCGAGTTGCTCGTTGGCTCCGACCGCGCCGAACAACGGGCCGGGCCCGGTCGCGGCGAGGTAGAAGGCGAGGACCCCCTTGAGCGCCTCGCGGGCGGCAGCCGCCCGGCCGGCATCCCGCGTGACGTTGGCGGCGGCGAGAACGGTGATCGTGATGCGTTCGCCGCGCCCCGCCGCGCGTGCGGCGTCGTCCAGTTTGCGCCGCGCGCTCCGGACGTATTCGACTGGTGCGAGAGCACTGACGAGCAGACCGTCGGCCAGTTGCCCGGTCAGCTCGAGCCCCTTGTCGCCGAGCACCCCGGCGAACAGCGGCACCCGCTCCGGGACCGGGTGGGTGATCGCGACCTCGCGGAAAGCGGCGAACCTCCCCTCGCGGTCGACCGTCGCTCCGCCCAGCAGTTCCCGGACGGCGGTGAGGGTTTCGCGCAAGGCGCTCATCGGCGACCGCTGGGTCAGGCCCATCTGCGCGGTCCAGGCGGGGACGCCGTGCCCGATCCCGGGCATCAGCCTGCCCGGGTGAGCGCGAGCCAGCGTGCTGATCTCCATCGCCAGCAACGCCGGATGCCGGACCACCGACGACACGACGCCGATGCCGACCGGAATCCGCGACGTGGCCCCGAGCGCGAGCGCCGCGCCCGCGATGCCGCCGAGGAAGAAGTAGTCCTCCGGCAGCCACACCTCCCCGAACCCGGCGGCTTCCGCGGCCGCGGCCTGGCTGCCGATCTGTTCGGGGGGCGTGGTGCTGCCGAGCAGCACTCCCAGCCTGCTGCGGGAGGGGTGGGTCATCGGCGGGCTCCTGTCGTGCGGGCTGGATCACAACGTTGGGCCCGACGTTAGGAACCGGGGCGGTGCCCGCGCTTCGGGCGCGGGGACGAAACGGGGAGCGCGCGGCAGTGCACGGTGCACGACTTGGCGGCGTCAAGCTCCGGGGGGTGGGAAGTGCTGCTCGTGTCGGCTGGGGATCGTGGCGGGGCCGGGAGTGTGGACGGAGCGGGAAAATTGGGCGCGGTGTGAAGCCGAATTGCCCGCCGATGGTTTCAGTATTCGCCCGGCTCGCGTGCCCGACGACGTCAGCCGCGAGAGCCGAACCACCCGCTCGCCCGCGGCTCAGCGGCGGTGAAATCCCGTGGAGCGCCGAGAATCCCGCGAGCTGGCCGTCCCGACCGGCGCGGACGGTTCACGACTGCCGGTCCATCGAGCCCCAGCCGGCCGGGGCCTCTTCGTCGATCAGCCTCCGGGCTTCGATCATCACCGCGTCCTCGACCCAAGCCAGCGGTTCGGCGTCGACGACCAGCGGCTCGTTGTCCGGTCCCCGGGCGATCTCCCGGCCCCGCAGCAGCCACGGGCGCACCCCGGGGCCGCCGCGTTCGCGCAGGTGCTGGTAGTCGTGCAGGCGCCTGGCCAGCCACAGCCGCAGCGACCGTCCGCGCCACCACGGCTGCTGGGCCAGCGAGTTCGCCGACAGCCCGGGCAGCGGCATCCCGGTGAGCCCGTCGCGGCTTTCCTCGCCGGAGCACAGGTCGGCGTCCGGGCCGCGGGACCATCGCACGTACAGGTCGTCCTCGCCGGCCAGGCGGAATTGCGAGACCAGTTCGTCGAGGTCGTGCACGACGGGCAGCCGGTTGTCCCATTCCGTCATGGGCCCGGGATTACCCGTCCGCGCCGCGGGCAATCTCAGCCGGCCACTACCCGTACGGTGCGCAGCGCCGAGTCCGCCGGGTCGGGCAGGAACATGCCCGCGGCGACGCCGCTCCGCAGGTAGTCGAGCACCGGGCGGGTCAGCACCTCGCCGGGCAGCACTGCGGGGACGCCGGGCGGGTACGGGCTGATCGTCTCGGCCGCGATCCGGCCCGCCGCCTTCTCGACCGGGATCTGTTCGGCCGGGGCGAAGAACGCGTCGCGCGGCAGCAGCGCCTGCTCTGGTTCCAGGTCCTCAGGGGCGGGCAGGTCCACGGGTTTGGCGCGGGGAAGCTCGTCGGCTCGCTCGGACAGCGCTCGCAGCGCTTCGACCAGCCGGGCGGCGGTGTCCTCGTCGTCGCCGACGGTCAGCTGGGCGGCGATGCGGCGGTGGTCGGAGAGGCCGACGTCGACTCGCTGCTGGTCGCGCAGCCAGTGGTTCGCGTCGTAGCCGGTGCATCCGAGGCCGGAGACGTCGAGCAGCAGCTTGAGCGGGTCCCGGTCGTCCGCCCGGCCGGGGCCGACGAGTTCGGCGTCGCCCAGCACGGTGATCCCGGGGATCGCGGCCACCCGCTCCCGGGTGTCCGCGGCCAGCCGGAGCACCTCGTCGAGCAGGTCTTCGCCGTGCTCGATCATGTGCCGGCGCCAGCCGTCGAGCCCGGCGTAGACGAGCGACGACGGGCTGGTCGTGTCCAGCAGATCGGCGCGCATGGCGAGCACGTCGGGGTCGACCAGGTCGCCGCGCAGGTGGTAGACCGAGCCCTGTTCCAAGCCCGCGCCCATCTTGTGCACGCTCGTCACGCACAGGTCGGCGTCCGCGTCCATCGCCCAGGCTGGCAAGTCCGGGTGGAACGGGAAGTGCGCGCCCCAGGCCTCGTCGACGATCAGCGGCACCCCGCGCGCGTGACAGATCCGGGCGACGCTCCGGATGTCCGCGCAGGAACCGTAGTCGGTCGGCGTGATCAGCAGCATTCCTTTCGCTGCCGGGTGTTCCGCGAAGGCAGCCTCGGCTTCCTCCGGCCCCGGCGGGTGGGCGAAATGCAGGGCGCGGTCCCAGCGCGGCGGCACCCACACCGGCCGGACGCCGCTGAGGATGAGCCCGGACACCACGGATTTGTGCGCGTTGCGGGAAACGAGCAGCTCTTCGCCGGGACCGGCGACCGACAGCATCGCCGATTTGACCGACAGCGAACTGCCGCAGGTCGAGAAGAACGCCCGGTCCGCGTGCACCGCGTCCGCCATCAGGTCCTCGGCCTCGGTCAGCACGCCGCGGGTGAGCGCCCGGTCGTCCAGTCCGTTCATCAGGATGATGTCCGAGGCGAACACGTCGCGGCCGACGATCTCCGCCAGCCTCGGGTCCACGCCGCGGCCCTGCTTGTGCCCAGGCGGCAGGAAAGAGACGTGTCCGGACGCGCGGAACCGCCGGATCGCTTCGAGCACTGGTGCGCGGGAATGATCGGCCACGCGCCTCGCTTACCCAGCGCCGCCCAGCTCAAACATTCCGCTGCACGAGCGCGTTTCGCGGGGTTCGGAAGGGGTAGTCCGAAGTGGTCTTCCAGGACGGAGACGGAGGAATCATGACTCAGGCGACAGACGAACCGCCGCCGGCGGGCAGCTCCCCCGCGACGCCTCGCCGCACGTGGATCGGCGACCACGACCCGGCGGACCAGAACTGGCAGGAGACCGGCGACGAAGTCCGGCTGGCCGCCCAGCGGGCCGGACGCAGATGGCAGCAACCCGAAACCGACTGAACGAACCCCGGGCGGACGACGGCGGAAGACGGCGGAAGACGGGCCGAAGGCACCGGGCCGACCGGGCAAACCGGTTGCCCGGACGTCCCGGCGCGGACCGGCTTTCCCCGTCGTCGCGCTGTGCGGCGGCCCGATCGCCGCAGCTCAGCAGGGGTGCGTCGGCCAGATGGCCGATGCGCGGGCGGGGTTGCCCGCCGACTGGCCCGGATGCGCCGGCTTTTCGGACGATCCTGTGCCCGGCCCGGCCTCACTACCTTCGCATCGCTCCCGCTTCCCGCAGAAGCGGACCGCTGCCGAAGGAGTTCGCGTCGATGAAGATGCTCGCAGGCGTTGTCGCACTGGCCGTCGCGGGAGGTCTGGCCGCCGCGATCGTTGTGGCCGTCAGTTCCGGCGGCACCGACTGGCACGCCGAGTGCACAACGACTCCGGCGGGGCCGGGCAAGCACCCGGACGCGGTGTCCGAAGCCAGGAAAGCCTTGCTGAGCAACGGAAACGATCCCCGCCTTGAGATCGAGGCGGTCGACCTCGACACGTGTGCCGTGGAGGTCGGCTGGAAGGCCGATCAGCCGCAGCCGACCGCGTCCGTGGTGAAGCTGCTCATCGCGCTCGACCTGCTCGACCGTTCCGGAGTCCCCTCCGACAGCGACGCCGACGCCGTCCACGCCATGCTCGCCGCCAGCGACGACCGCGTCGCCAGCCGCCTCTGGCAGCAGCTCGGCGGACCGGCGATCGTCCGGCGGCAAGCCGGGAAGCTGCGGCTCGCGCACACCTCGCCGCCCGAGGACCCCGGCCAGTGGGGTTCCACGAAGATGTCGGCCGAGGACGTGGTCGCGGTCTACCGGCACATCACGTCGGACCGGCCGGGCGACGAACGCGACTTCCTCACCGAGGCGCTGGAAAACGCCCCGCTCACCGCGGCTGACGGATTCGACCAGCACTTCGGGATCCCGCGCGCCTTCCCCGGCGCGAAATGGGCGGTGAAACAAGGGTGGGGCACCTCCGACGGGCGCCGGGTGCTCAACACGACCGGCTTGGTGCGGATCGAGTCCCGGACCTTCGCTGTGGCTGTCATGAGTACGTGGGACGACGGCATTGACGTCGCCGCCGCGGCCAAGGCGCTTACTGCGGCGACTGGGGCGTTGACTAAATCGCTTGTGGCGACCAGCAAGCTGACGTGAGCGGGGTTGGGGCTTCAACTTAAGTCCATTGTGGACCCGGCCGTTGAGCCGACCTGCTCCGCCACCACCGGCCAAAGCGCTCGCACACGCTCACGAGTCCAGCCCCGGCCGTCGGAAGACACGTGCGCGGTCAACGTGCCCTCGGCAGTCGAGCGCGACCGGATCGCCAGCGTGCGCGGCGCGCGAGTGTCCTTGGGCCCGGCAGCCGCGACGACCTCGCCGGTGACCGGGCCGAACGTGTACGGCGAGGGCCAGTCGTCGGGAACGTATTCGTAGAACGGCACCGCGTCCGGAACAGCAAACAGCGCGCGGACTTCCGGCGTCGGGAACCGGCAGTGGCGGCGGCAGTCCCGCAGGACGTCCCGCACCTCCACGGCGTATCCCGGACTCAGCCGCGGCGGCGGAGCCGGGAGCGGAACGTACGCGGTGAGCAGGCACGGACCCAGCATCCGACGCCACTCCGGCCGGTCCCGCGACCCGAACACGGTGGTGAACACCAGCGGCCCCGGCCCGGTGCACGGCCGCATCGCGCAGGCCAGTGCGGCGAACAGCGTAGTGGCGGGGGTGGTCCGGTGAGTCCGGGCGAACTGGCGGACCGCGGCCAGTCCGGCGGCGGACAGCAGGGTCTCGCGCTCGGCGTACGGCGCGGAGGTCTCGTCCTTCCGTACCGAGACGAAATCCTGAGCCATCGCGGCTTCCCACCACGCCCGGTCCGCGGCTCCCGACGCCTGTCGCTGCCGGTACTCGGCAGCCGCGTAGTCCCCGTATTGCGCGACCGGCGCGGGAGGCGTGGAGCCGCCCAACTCCGCTGAGTACAGCGCGGCGAGTTCCCGGCAGGTGGCCCAGACCGTGCTGGGATCAGCGACCAGATGGTGCAAGTGCACGGCGAGGAAATCCGGGTCGCCACGTACCAATCGGACCACCAGCGGCCCGGATTCCGGCGGCACCGGCGCGTGCAGCCAGTCCGCCGGAGCGCCGTCGCTGTGGCACACCTCGAAAACCGGCTGGCCGGGCGGAGACACTACCTGGGCGTCGTCAGCAACCCGGGTGCGCAGGATTTCGTGCCGGGCAACCAGTTTCGTCAAGGCGGCGGACAGCACGTCCGGGTCGAGGGGTTCGCTCAGCCGGAGGACGGCGTTCATGGTGAACCACTCTCCGGTGAAGTCCGCGTCGTGCCGGCGGAGATCCAGCATCACGCGCTGGAACACCGAAAGCGGGCGCGTGTTCACGCGGCCAGCTCCGCCGAGTAGTCGGCGATCCCCGGCAGCGCCCGCAGCAGGTTCTGGTGCATCCCGGCCAGGAGTTCGCCGGAGAAGCCGCTGTCCCGCCACGTTTCGTACGGGAGCCCGAAGCCCAGCCGCTGCCAGACCTCGGCGTTGCGCTTTTCGGCCGCTCCCAACGGTTCCAGCAGCAGCAACGGGGTCGCCGCCCACAGCGAGTCCAGGCACGTGCCGCCGCCGGGTTTGCTGACCATCGCCCGTGCCGCGCGGACCAGTTCGAACGAGTCCGGGTGGGCCGCGCCGCGCGTGTACGTCCCGCCGGCCGGGCGGAACGGCGGGAAACCGTTGTCGTGCCAGGGATGCCAATCCGGGTCTGTCATGAAGTAGCGCACGCCGGGCCGATTGTCCACATCGGACTCTTGGTAGGCCAGCACATCGAGGGCGAAGCCGCGGTCGGCCAGCTCGGCGACGTGCTCGCGATAGGTGCCCATCCCCCAGCCGCCGCCGTGCAGGTACAGCCGGGGCTCGCGCTCCGCCCACGGCAGCGGCGGCCGCGCGCTCACCGGCACGCTGCACGGGACTGTCATCGACGCCCCGTCCACCAGGAAGACGTCCTCGTGCGGCACCTGCCAGCCGGACGCCTTCCGGAACGACGGCGACGCGATCGCGTCGATGTGGCAGAGCACGACCCGAACCTCGCGGCCGCGGGCGAGGTAGCGCTCGACGATCGGCAGCCAGAAACCGGAGAAGAGCACGAAAGTGCCGGCCTGTTCGGCGTCCCAGCGGGCGAACAGCTCCGCCTCGGCGGCCGGATCGGTGACCGCCGCCGGGTCGGTCGCGAGGCGATGCCCGGCCTTGGCGAGGCGGAAATCGCGGTGGAAGGCCCATTTCGTCTCGGCGGTGGCGGCGAGCTTCCGCGGCGGCAGCAGACGTTCGAGGACGCTCACGTCCGCGGCCGCGCCGCGTTCGCGCAGGCGCTGGGCGAGCAGGAGACCCGGCACGTGCACGCCGAGCGCCACGCCGGAAGTGAGCACTTCGATCACGACGACCTCCCGAGAAACGTCAAGGCCCGGCGCAGATGCGCGGCCGCCAGCCGGGTCGCCGCGGAATCGCCGCTCCCGCGCGGCACCGTCTCGACCAGCATGATCAGGTACAGATAGCAGCGGTACAGCGCGAGCCGCACGCGGGCCGCGTCGTCGAAAACCAGGTCGCCGCCTGCTTCGCGATAGCCGCGCACGAAGCCGGGGTCGCGTTCGATGTCGCCGAACAGTGCCGTCGACACCAGGTCCGCGAGCGGGTCTCCCCAGAACGCGCGTTCGCCGTCGACGAAGCCGGTGATCCCGGCATCGCCGAGCAGGATGTTGCCGGGCCACAGATCGAAGTGGACCAGCACTGGCGTCCGCACGTCCGACAGGACGCCAGTGCTGTGCTCGAGAGTGGCGCGGAGGTGGCCGAGCGGCACCGGCAGGGCGGCGGCGAACCGTTCGGCGTCGGCCAGAACCGCGTCCAGCATCGCGGTGAACGCGGTGCGCCAGCTGGGCGAGAGCCTGCCGGGGTAGCCGAAACCGGTGCCGGTGATCCGGTGCAGGCGGGCCACTAGGCCGCCGAGTTCAGTCCGCAGCGCGGCGCGCTCGGCGGGAGAAACCCGCCGAGAGGCCCAGTTGTCGCCGGGAAGTTCGGTCATGACCAGGACATCGCCGTCGACCAGGCGTCCGGAAAAATCGGTGTGCACCACGCGTGGAACCGGCACGGTTGAAGCGGCCGTTTCGCAGAACAGCGCTTCGGTGCGCAGCAAGCCGCGCTCGTAGGTCAGCGCGGGCGCGCCGGGCGGCGGGGACACCTTGACGACCAGCCCGGGCGGCCGGATCCGGTAGGCGGTGTTGAAGGTCGCATCGGCCAGCGGCGTCCATTCCGCCTCCCGCACCCCGGCCGCGGCGAGCACTTCGGCGATCATCGGGTCTCTCCCCGCGCGGTCATCCCGGCCGCGGACACCGCGTCGAGCAGACCGGCTCGCAGGGCCTCGCTCTCGCCGGGGCGGGACATCAGCGCGCAGTAAATCCGGCCGCCGGGTGCGGCGAGCCCGCTGCCGCCGACCAAGGTGACTCCGGGGACAGCTCGGCCGCGATAGCCGAGCCCGAGCCGGTGCAGCGCGGCGAGGAGGTCGCGGATCCCCTTGCCCGGCGGGACTTTCAGGTCGAACCGCCGCAGATGGCAGCGCAGGCCGTGCGGGCGGACCCGGCGGTCCAGCAGCAGCGACAACAGCCCCAGCGATCGGCGCGCGTTGATCTCCAGTACCGGCACGAGAGTTCCGTCCGTGAGCACCATCGCGTCCACGCCAGCCGGTCCCCAGTAGCCCGCCGCGGCCAGGGCTTCGGCCACCGCGGCGAGGGTTTCGCCGTATCCGGCCGCGGACAGCTCGGCGAGCAGCCCGTCCGGAGCGGGCTCCGATCCGGCGTGCCGGAACCCGGTGTTGTGCATCACTTGCACGCCAAGCGCTTCCCAGCGCCCGCCAGGGTCGACGCGCAGGTGCGCCGAGAAGTCCGTGCGCCGGTCGAACCGAGGCTGGACCAGAAGTTCGACGCGTGCGTTCTGGGCCTCCAGCGTGCGGGTGATCGCGCGCAGCACCCCGGGCGTGGCCACTTCCAGCGTCGCGCGGCCGGACACGCCGTACGGGTCTTTCACCACGCTGGGCCGGGTGCCGACCGCCTCGGCGAGTTCGGCCGCGGACCGGACGACGACGCCCGCGCCGGGCAGTCCAAGCGATCGAGCCAAGGCGTACGACCAGGTCTTGGAATTGACCTCTGCCACCGTTTTCGCGGCCGGGAGGCGATCGGCGCGGCCGAGCTGTCCGGCCAGCGCGACGGTGTCCGGCAGGACGGCGTAGGGCGCCATCCCGGGTCGTCCGGCGAGTGCGGCCAGCGTGCCCGGGTCGGCCGCGGCGCTCCGCTCGACCGGGGTCCGCGGCGGTGCCGGGACGACGTGATGGTCGAACTCGATGCCGCAGTCGGCCAGCGACGCGCGGATCTCCTGCGCCGGAGCGCGGCGGGTGAGCAGCAGGTCGCCCGGCGAGCATCCCGCGGCGAGCAGTTCGTCCATGTCGTCGGGAGCGGTGCCGCCGGGCGCGGCGGGCAGAGCAGCCAGGTCCGCGGGCCGCCACCAGCGCTCGGCGTCGAAGGTGCCGAAATGCGCCGTGGCCGTCATGGCGTCGCGAGCGTCCGCACGAACCCGGTGAACCGGCCGAACACGCGCAGGTCGTCGAGTTCGAGGTTTTCGTAGTCCAGCTGCACGCCGAGTTCGTCCTCGACGCCGAGCAGGAAGGAGATCATCTGCAGGGAGTCCAGCCCGTAGTCGTCGACGAGATCGGCGTCCGGGCCGATCTCCCCGGCCGCGGTTCCGTTGTCCAGCACGGCGACCAGCACGTCGGCGACTCTGCGTTCGAGGTCCGGCACGGCACTCACACTCCGTTGAGGTAGAGGAGGACGCACCGCGAGCAGACGGGCATCATCCCGTTCGCGCCGAGAACGCGGCGGATCTTCCGGAAGGATTCGTTGTGCCACAACCGCACCGGGTCGGTTTCGTACAGGTTGCCCACCACGAACTCGGGGAAGAACTTGCACGAGCTGACGTTGCCGTCGGCGTGCACCTCCATCCGGTTCGACACCGCGAGGCATTTGCTGCGGTGCTGGGCCGGTTTCGGCGTGCCGAGCACGAAGTCCTCGACCTCGTCCGGTTCGAGCTGCGGCTGGTAGCGGATCCGCACGCGCCACCGCTTCGAAGCCAGCCGCGCCATCGATTCGCGCAGCCGCGGCAGGCATTCCGGGGGCAGCCGGTAGGTGTAGGAATGCCAGGTCGGCCGCGCGGTGCCCGTCTGCGGCCGGAGCCAGGCGAACGATTCCTCGTAGACCCGGTCCATGGCTTCGGCCACCTCGGGACTGATGTACCAAGGGAACTGGAAGTAGACCGTGTTGACGCCGAGGTCTTCGGCCCATTCCATGAATTCGTACATCGTGTCCACGGTCCGGTGCGAGACCATGCAATTCACCGAAACCTCGCCCGCGAAGGAGCCTTCGCGTTTGAGACCGAGCATCAGCTCGATGTTCTTCGTGGTCCGGGCGAAGGTGCCGCGTCCGCGAAGTTCCTCGTGGTCGGCACCGAGGCCGTCGAGGCTCACCAGGAGGTTGAGCTGTTCGCCGAGTGCCAGCAGATGATCGAGATTTCGCTTGAACAGCAACCCGTTCGTGCAGACGGTGACGCTGCGCGGCGAACGGCTCAGCAGTTCGGCGATGTCGCCGAACCGGCTGTGCATCAACGGTTCGCCGCCCCAGACGAACACCTTCGAGCGCACGGATTCCGTGGCGTCCAGCAATTTCGCGACGATATCCACATCGAGTTCGGTCCGTTGCTTGGCGGGCTCGAAGTCGCGGAAGAAACCCTGTTCGCTCCACTGGTAGCAGTGGCTGCAGCGCAGATTGCAGCGATAAGTCAGCTGCAGGCACAATTCTCGCGGCAGCGGCGTGGCGTACGCGGGGTCTTCGGCGACGGCCCGGCGCGCCGACGACCGGAGCGACACGGTGTGCTTGAGATCAGCGAATTCCTTGGCAGTCAACGTTCTCGTGGTCAGCGGACGCATCGGTCGTCCCCCTCGGGTGCGGCTCGTTCCGAGGTTAGGAACGCGAAGGGGACGGCGGCACCCCTAGCCCGGGCGGCAGGGGAACACCGCGGAACCGGGACAATCGGCGCCAGCCGGGCGCGTCCTGCCGCCCGAAGCCGTACCGGTGCCGCCCAGCCGCCCGGGTGAGCCGATCAGGCGTGCGCGCTCTGAAGCTTCAGCGGGTCCTTCGGTGCGTCCGGCCGCGCGTCGAGCATCCGCTTCCCGAGTTCCTGGAGCCGTTTGCGGCCCATCGCCGAACGGACCTCCGGGAACCAGTCGTCCTCTTCTTCCTCGACGTGGTGGCGGACGTTTTCGGTCAGCACAGTGACCTTGGCGTCGAAGGTTTCGTCCTGCGGGTCCATGCCGAGCAGTTCCGACAGCATCCACACCACGACGTGGTGCTCCTCGACGCTCTCCAGGACGTGGTCCTTGGTCTCCGGCACAGCCGCTTTGGCTGCCGGGTAGAAGATCTCTTCCTCGAGGTAGGCGTGGACGGTCAGCTCCTCGATGATCGAGCCGACGATGCGGCGCTTCTGCCGGTAGGCCTTGTCGCCTGCTTTTTCGAACTCCTTGAAGAGTTTCTCCACGTTCTTGTGGTCGTTCTTGAGCAGCACGATCGCGTCGGTCGACATCGAGGTCCTCACAGTGCGGTCCGGGCGCGGGCGAAGCGGGATCGCCCGCGGTCTCTTGACCGGCGGAATACCCGCGCCGGGCGCGCGGAAACGCTGTTTGCGCGCGGACCGGCGGGGGTATTCCGATGCCCCCGACCCCAGGAGAACCTCGGTGAACGACCAGACCGGCGACGTGCTGACCTTCGGCATCGAAGAGGAGTTCTTCGTCGTCGACCGGGACGGGCGCCTCTCCCAGGCGGACGACGTGGTCGAGGACGCCTCGGAAACGGGCGGCGGCGAGGGGGATCTGCAGCACGAACTCATCCGGTCGCAAGTCGAGATCGCCACCGACGTCTGCCGCACCCGGGACGAGGCGCTGCACCGGCTGCGCGAATTGCGCGAGGACCTGGCCGCGGCCGCGCGACGGCAAGAATGGCGGCTGCTGCCCGCGGGCTCGCCGCCGGTGCCGGAGGCGGATCTGCCCGCCGTCACCCGGAGTCCGCGCTACCAGCGGATCGCCGCGCATTTCGGGGCGACCGCGCGGACCTCGCTGACCTGCGGCTGTCACGTGCACGTCGCCGTCCCGGACCGGGAAACCGGCATCCAGGTGCTCGGGCGGGTCCGGCCGTGGCTGCCCGTGCTGCTGACCGTGACCGCGAATTCGGCCATCTCCGACGGCTACGACACCGGATACCGGAGCTGGCGTTATCAGCAATGGAGCCGCTGGCCCTCGGCCGGCCCGCCGCCGCGGTTCGCGTCGCTCGACGAGTACGAAAGCGTCGTCGACTCGTGGCTGCGTTCGGGCGCGATCCTCGACCGCGGAATGGTCTACTGGGACGTCCGGCTCTCGGAGAAACAGCCCACCATCGAGTTCCGCATCGCCGACGTCGCCGCGACCCCGGAGGAAGCGGTCCTGCTCGGCGTGCTGTCCCGCGGTTTGGTCGCTGCCGCGCTGGCTGACGACGCTCCCCCGCCGCACCTTCCGAACGAAGTGCTGCGGGCTCAACTCTGGCGCGCGTCGCGGGACGGGGTCACCGGCTGCTGCCCGCACCCGCGCAGCGGCGACTTGCAGCCGGCGAAGACGGTGCTCGCCGATCTGGTCGAGCTGACTGCGTCCGCGCTGGAATCCGCCGGAGACCTGGAATTCGCCCGCGAGGCAACGGCTCGGCTGTGCGCCGAGGGCAGCGGCGCGGACCGGCAACGACGGCGCTTCGCCGAACGAGGACGCGCCGAAGACGTCGTCGACCTCCTCGCGGGCACCGACTGAACCGGGCGCCGTCAGCGTCGGTGCGCCCAAGCCGCGGCCAGGCAATAAACGCCGAACGCCGCGAGACCGAGCGCCACCACGGTCAGCAACACCGTGCCGAAGGGCTGGACGGCGAGGGTCTTGAGGCTGGCGTCCAGGCCTCCTGCCCGCTTCGCGTCGGCGCGGAACCCGGCGTAGCCCAGCAACACCGCGGTCACCGCGAACACGACCGCTTTGGCCAGATACCCGGTGGTTCCGAGCCAGCCGACCCAGCGGCGCGTCTTGCCGGGCAAGCCCCGGGAATCGAGGTCTTCGAGGAAAGTCTGTTTCCCGCCTTTGATCCCGGCGGCGACGGCGACGCCGAGCAGCACCGCGGCCGCAACGACCACCAGCGCCGGACCGGCAGGCAGCTGGAGCAGCTTCGCGGTGAATTCCTGCTGGGTCTGGTCGCTCGAACCGCCCCCGCCGTTGCCCGCGGCGAGCCGGAAAGCACTGCCTCCGAGCGCGAGCACGACAATCCCCCGTGCCGCGGCGCCGAACCGTTTGCGAGTCCGCTTCCCGCCGCTGGTCCAGGTGTATCCGGTCGCGGCCATCAGGAACTGCCACAGCCCGAACGCGACCAAACCGGTCGCGAGCACCCACAGCAGCACCTGGCCGGCCGCGGTCGAACCGACCTCCTGCAGGGCGCCTTTCTGGTCGGTCTGCTCGCCGCCGCCGAACGCGACCCGCACGGCCAGATAGGCGAGGACGAGGTGCACGAGCGCGTAACAGGCCATCCCGGCCCGGCCGAGCAACTGGGCGGTGTCGGTCTTTTCGCCTCGCGCGAACGCGGCGGAGATCCGGTTCATGCGGCCGGGGTACCCGCTGCGGGCCTGGTTTCACTCGGCCGGGTGGCGCAATTCTCCCGCCCGGGCTCCCGGGCGGCGAGTCCGAAGAGGACAGCCCGGGTGCGGAAATCCGATCCGCGCCCTCAGGCGTTCCCGATCCGCCGGTCGATTTCGCGGACCACGGCCAGAGTGCCGTATTCCGCGTTGGACAGCACCGCCACGTCGAGGTCCTCAGCGGGATAGTGGCGCGCGATGCCGCCGGCACCGGCGTTGCCGCCGTCCTTGGAGTAATTCCGGACCGAACCGTCGGGCCGCATCGTGAACTCCAGTCCGAAACCGAACCACACGTCGCCGTCCTCGGCGCGGTGGTGCAGCACCTGCGGGGTGAGGAGCTGCTCGGTGCGCTCGGCGGACAGAAGCTCGCCGCCGCGTACGGCGCGCAGGAACCGCACCAGGTCGGCCGCGGTGGCGTGCGCTCCGCCGTCGGGCGAGCCGATCGGCGGATAGCTGAAGATGTTCTGCTTCCACCCGACGACCCGTCCCTCGGCGTCGGAGACCGGATCCCAGCCCTCAGCGACGTCCGGAACCGCTTCGCGGCGGTCGTAAAAGTCCGACCCGGTCATGCCCGCCCGCGCGAAAACAGCGCTGCGGATGTGGTCGCGGTAGGCGGTTCCGGTGATCTCCTCGATCGCGAGGCCGACGAGGACATACCCGGCGTTGCAGTACCGGCAGCCCTCCCCTGGCGGGAAATTCGGTGGTTTGCCCGCGAAATTCGGCACCAGGTCCCGTGTTCGCGTCACCGAGTAGACCGGTTTGTCGACCCACAGCGCCTCGTAGCTCTCGCCGGCTTCCTCGTCCGCGTCGTCGGCGATCCCGGAAGTGTGCGTGAGCAGCTGCCGCACGCTCACCCGCGGCGAGATCGCCGTGCCGGCCAGGGCGACGATCCCGGTGATCGGCGCGTCCAGCTCCAGCCGCCCTTCGTCCACCAGCTGCAAGGCGGCCACCGCGGTGAAGAGCTTCGTGATGGACGCCGTGTCGAACCGCAGGGCGAGCCGGTTAGGCACGGCCCATCGGCGGCTCGCCTGGCCGTACGCGCCGGAGAACACCGCCTGTTCGCCGCGGCAGATCAGCACCACGCCGGAAAACTCGTCGGTGGCGGCCCGGGCGGTCAGCCAGGCGTCCAAACCGGGGAAAGGCATGTTCCGAAGGTAGCTCACCCCACCGTGACCACCCGCGCCCAAGCAGGCGGAGGTTCCGGCCGATAGCCCGGATAGTCGTCGTCGAACGAAGGCTTCCGGGCGAACAGGCCGACGATCGTCCGGCAAGGCGGTCTCGACGAGGGCCAAGGGGTGTAGCCGTCAGTCAGCGCCACGATGACGTCCGGCTGAGGACTGCCGCGCCGGGCCGCCCTGAAGGCTTCGCGCAGGTCCGTACCGCCGCCGCCCAGCAACGGAATTCCCTCGCCTCTGCACAACTGCGTGACGTACGCGGCGGCGTCGCACGACAGCACCGACACGAGATCGCGTCGCCCGCCGACCGCGCGGACGATCGCGGCGATTTCGAGGATCGCGCTGCCCAGTTCGGCGTCGCTCACCGAACCGGAGGTGTCGACGATGACGCAGACCTGCGGCGGCCGGCGGCGCAGGCTCGGCAGGACGACGCCAGGCAGGCTGGCCGATCTGCGCGCGGGGCGGCCGTAACTGTAGTCCTCGCCCGCGCCGGACATCGCGGACCGGAGCGCCGAGCCGAGCAGTTCCCGCCACGGTTGCGGCGGGTGGAACGCCTCCTCGGCCCAGCGCTTCCAGCCCGCCGGAACGTCGCCCTGGCTGCCGTTGATGCCTTGCGCGACCCGGAATCGGACGGCGTCCCGTGCCTCCGCGCTGAGTCCGTGCGCGCCGTCCAGGCCCAGATCCCAGTCGCGCTCCAGGCCGTCCGCGCCGCTGCCGCAGTCGAGCCAGGCGAATTCCGCCGTGTACGGGCCCAGCCGGAACTGGGCCAGGTATTCCTCCATCAGCTGCCCCTCGCGCAGGCTGAGCAGGGCCGGGGCGACGGCGCCCTCGGGCCGGGCGAGGCCGTCGCCGAAGACGTCGTCGTTGATTTCGCAGTCCGCGGCGATGTTCATCCGCAAGCGCTCCGCCGGCCCGGCCAGCTCGTGTTTCGCGGCGAACCGGTCGCTGCGGCCGTGATGGTCGCGCAGCAGGTGGGAGACCTCGTGCACCCAGACTCCGGCCAGTTCCTCCAGCGGGGTGCGGTCCACGAACCCGGGCGACACGTAGCAGCGCCAGTGGCGGTCCACGGCCATCGTCGGCACTCGCCGCGACTCCACCACGTGCAGGGCGAACAACGCCGTCGCCAGATACGGCCGCTGCCGGACGGCGTGCAGGCGCGCGGCGTAAAGCTTCTCTTCGTCCATCAGCGCTCACCCGCGCGGTCTGCTCGCCGGGACAAGGCCACCGCTCCGGAAATCCGTTCGATCGCCGCCGGTACCTGCCAGTCGTCCTGGCGCAGCGAGGCGAGCGTCGCCGCGGGCACGACGACCAGGTCCGGCGCGCCGGTTTCCAGCGCCAGCACCAGCAGCTGCCACGCCGCGTCCCAGCGGGGCTCTTCCGGCCGTTTCCGCACTGCTTCCACCACGCCGTCGAGCACGGTCTGGCGCAGGTCGCCGCGTTCGGGCAAGACCGCCGCGACCGGGTCCGCGAGCAGCGTTTCGGGGTCCGGCAGATCCATCCGGTCCAGGCTGGCCAGCAACTCCAGGCCGGGGCCGTCGCCGACCGCGCCGCGCACCAGCATGGACAGCACGTCCCGGGAAACGTCCGCCGCCGTCGCGAAAGCGATCAGCCGCAGCGTCATTTCCCAGCTGCGCGGCGAAGGCCACGGCCCGCCGCGCCGGGCTTCGCTCTTCGGCAGCTGGTGCACGAGTCCGGGCCGGGCGGTCAGCAGCCCGCAGACCGCGCGGCGGGCGAACGTCACGGCGTCGGGCAGCCGCTCCGGGTCCAGCTTCGGCAACGCCGCTTTCGGCCACGTGCCGCCGAGCCCGCGCACCACGACGTCGTGGTCGTGGGTCCATTGCAGGTGCACGAACCGGTTGGCCAGCGGCGGGCTCAGTTCCCAGCCGTCGGCCGCGGAGGAACGCGGGTTGGCGGCGGCCACGATCCGGACGCCGGGCGGAAGCCGCAGCGCGCCGACCCGCCGCTCCAGCACGACGCGCAGCAGCGCGGCCTGGACAGCGGGCGGCGCGGTGGAAAGCTCGTCCAGGAACAAAAGCCCGCGGCCCGCCCGGACCAGGCGCACGGCCCAGTCCGGCGGCGCCATCGGCACACCCTGCCGCGCGGGGTCGTCGCCGACCACCGGCAGCCCGGAGAAGTCGGACGGTTCGTGCACGCTGGCGATCACCGTGGTCAGCGGCAGTTCGAGCGCCTCGGCGAGCTGGTTCAGCGCGGCGGTTTTGCCGATGCCTGGCTCGCCCCACAGCAGCACCGGCAGATCGGCGGCGACAGCCAGGGTCAGCGCTTCCAGCTGGCTGTCGGCGCGGGGTTCGGTGGTGGTGTCGCCCAGGAGGGACAGCAGATCGGCGGCGACGTCCAGGGGTCGCGGGTTGGCGGGTTTCGCGGGAATTTCCATGACAGCAGACAGAATGATCACCTTGGAGTCGGTTCGGGGGCCGGATTCCGGCCGAAAAAGGTCAGACCGCGTGGCGAGGGTGGCCGCGGGGACGGGTGTCCAAAGTGGACCGAGGCGGCCCGAACCCGGTCAGCCCGGCCCGGTAAAGACCGTGCACAACCTGTCGGCGTACCGCAGTTTCCAATTCGTCGCGCAGTGCGCCGCCGCGCAGGAGCACGTCCGTTCCGAGCAGGCCTTCGACCGTGGCGAGGGCTCCGGCGGCGTCGCCGTGGTCCAGCCGGGCGCGGACGTCCACGAGATTTTCCGGCGACCGGTGCGCCTCGTCGATCGCCCGCAGGCACGGCAGCGCGGGGCCGCCCAAGGCGCTCAGCAGCTCCTCGCGGCGAATCTCGCCGGGGTCGTGGTCCAGCGGGACGAGCACGCCGTTCACCACACCGATCCGATGCGTCGCGCCGCGACAGTCGACGAGCCGCGAATTCCTTTCCTCGTCCGGAATCCGTGTCCCGCCGGGTCGATGGCCGGGCCGAAGTGCCGACGCGACAAGCGGATGCAGCTGGTCGGTGCCGATCAGCCCGGCGTGGAGCAGTTCCAGGTCGGGCAGGACCCACGTCGCGGCGTCGGGCAGGACCGGCACCGCACGGGTCCGGTCTTGCGCCGCCTCGCCCAGGTTCAGCAGCAGCCGGTGCCGGGAGCTGAGCCGCACGGCGACGGTGCCGCCCGATCTTCCCTCCGCGCGCAGCAGCAACGCGGCCTCGGCCGTCCACCGGTCGACCGCGCACGGACCGGCCTCGGCCGGGAGCGGGATCGGGCTGGCGCTGTCCGGGGGCCAGCGTCCCGAACGTTCCCGCAGTTCACCTGCCCGGCGCGCGTCCCACAGGTGCCGGTGCAGATCAAGGCGATAACGCCGGTCGGGACGGGGATGCGGGTGAAGCCCGGCGCCTCGCTGGGACGGCGACCACAGCGCGAGGCTGATCCGCTGACCGGCATTCGCCCACGCGGGCGGCGTGCGCGCGACGAGGTGGACCCCGCCGCCGCGATCGGCCGCCGGGCTGTACCGGGCCAGGGACACCGTGAGCCCTGGCCGCAGCAGGCCGTCCGGCGCGATCCTCGGGAAATGCCAGCGAAGCAGGTCAGGGGCCAGATTCCGCAGATCGGCGCGGATCTGTGCGGCGAGCCAGGCGCCATGGGCGCGGCGAACGGCCCGCAGGTTCAGATCCACGTCGACGCGCGCGGCGGCACAGGCCGCGGCCCAGTCGCCCGCCGCCCGGCGGGCGGTCGCTGACTCGATCATCGACGGCGGCACGGCGAACTCTCGCACGCGCGCCCAGAAAAGGAGGCGAAGATTCTCGTTCGCGGGCAAAGGGAGCATCAGCACTCACCTTTGGCGAACGGAACCCCCGATCTGTTCGAGTAGTTGCTCATCACGATCAGCGTAGCAGGATCGGTGCGGGTTCCGCCTGCATCCGCCGCATGGGGATTTTCCCGGCCGCCGTTGCACGGTTCCGGCGCAGTGGTGCGGAGCGCTGGCTGGGCCGCGCGGGGTGGCGTCTGCTCGTGCGGAGGTCCGTGAAGGGCCCCTTGAGGGAATCAGATTCCC